>NZ_CEZPJD010000011.1:0-31224 GCF_983059655.1 Okeania sp. | reverse complement strand
ACTCTAAGTGCCAAAAATAATTTTGTGGTCTACTCAAATGAAAAGCGCTGTAATACCAATTTGATAAGTGTTTGCTACAAATAGCTAGAGTATTTCTTAGAATCCAGAATTCAGGAGTCAGAATTAATAGATTTCATACCAGTTTTCAGGTCGTAAATTCTCTTTTTCTCTTGGTGCGAGTTTCCTCTCTTGGTCAGCATTCCACAAGCGAGCTGACGGCGATGCGGGGTCGCACCGCTTTGTCATATCAAATCCGGCTAATTGCAAATAGATCCAATTAAGTATTAATCAGGATTTGAGCCTATTGATTGTGAGGTTGTTTAACCGGATTTGATATCAAAGGGACATTTTCAGCAAAATCTTTTTATTGCACTTATTTATCCGATCCTGCTGCCGGAGCTGCGATAAATTGGGCGACATTATTAGCTCTTGGTTTGGGAGATATAGTCGCGATCAATTTTATTTTATGGCGCGGATATTTGCTGCCGACAGCCCAGAAACTGCCCAACATGCTTGTATGATAGCTTCGTGATTATCGGCGTACCATTTTCGATAATGGCTCTATCTGCTCCCCAAATATTAGCCTAGGCAGGCATTACTCCCGACGGACCCTTACTTTTGTCTACTCAAAGGGGTGATTCCACCTATTTTGGTTTTGCTAGTTATAGCAGCCATTCTAGCTGCTTCCCTTTCTACCGCTGATGGAGCGATTCTAGGCACTTCTTTATGATAGGTATTCACCATGTTCGTAGTGAAACAGGAAGCGATCGCTTGTTGAAGCTGACTCGATTCATGACTTTTGGGATTACGTCTTTGGGGGTTTTATTTGCTGTCTTGGTTCCCCAGACTGGAATTTTGTTGCTGTTGGCTTTCGATTTAGGGTTTGCAGGATTATTAGTTCCCTTGGCAGGAGGCTTATATTGGCCTAAAGCAACTAAATAGGGCTTGCTGATTAAATCTAAAAGCATTAACAGATATTGGCTTGAAGAATTTTAGGAACTGAAAAAGTATGAGCTTTTCGGTAAATGGAGAGTAAAAAATGAGGATAGGTGAGGTAATGATGAGAGAAAAACTAAAGGGAAATTATGAATGACTGTTTTTTCTACAACTCCCCGTTCATCTGCTCCTCTTAACTACTGCCTACTGCCTACTGCCTACTGCCTACTGCCTACTGCCTACCCTAACAAAAAGACTTATTCAGCAAACCCTAAATATGGTGCTCTAGCTTGCGTTATTGCCGGGACCGGAACTCGACTAATATTTTTCGTTCTGATGCAAAAGATGTTTGGTAGCAATAATACTTTATTGTATATCAAAAATACGGTTTTTACGGCTGATTTTGACGGATTCCCTACTCTGATCGCTCCTTTGGTAGGTTTGGTGGTATTTATTGCCGTTTCTTTGTTGACGAATAATGGGAAAAAATTTGCATCAGATTGAGTAAGAGTCTGATAGGTACAGACTAAAATTAAATTATACATCAGAATTATAACTATTGCGATTTACTTTGTCAATTTTGTAGAGGCGGAGGTGTATTGAAGAAAAGCTAGGGTTTTCCAACTCACTTCCACTTCATTCTCAATTTGAGGCTAATGGCTGAGTATTTTAGTTATGGTATGATTTATTTTCTAGTGCCCAAAAAAAGGGTATTATTGCATGAAATACTATTTATACTTAAGAATAGCTAATATATATGGATCGAGAAGAAAATTCATACCCTATCAACTTAGATTTTGTTCTAAAAGCTATAAACAGCAAACTGCTCAAAATAGATCGTCCTCCCCTCAATAATGTAGAAAGGATAGTTCTTCAAGGCATCTGGAATTATAAAACCTACAACCTAGTAGCTGAAGAGGCAGGTTATAGCCCTGGTTATCTGAGCAATGTTGTAGCTCCTGAGCTATTTAGACGAGTTTCTGATGTTGTGAGTGAGAAGATAACAAAAAAAAACTGTCGGGCAAAGCTGGAAACATATTTCACCTCAACAGCAACATCAAAAAAAACTATTCCCAACCAAAATACTACAACACTTTCTGATGAGATTAGCCAAGTGGCGTCACCAACATTTCCTAGTGGGGCTATATCTCTAGATTCACAATTTTATGTACAACGATCTGATATTGAGAAGCAAATACATACAGAAATTGAGAACCCAGGAGCTTTAGTAAGGATAAAAGCGCCACAAGAAATGGGCAAAAGCTCCCTCCTGCTCCGTGTTATGGATTATGCAAATCGTTTAAACTATCACACTGTTAATTTAAATCTACAACAGGTAGAGCAAGATGTTTGTAGCGATATTAATAAGTTTTTACGCTGGTTTTGTGCTAATGTTACCCGTCAACTAGAGATGGAACTAAGGTTAGATGGCTATTGGGATGAAGATATTGGGTGTAAAATTAGCTGTTCTCTCTACTTCCAAGACTATTTACTAAATTCAATTAATTCACCCATACTTTTAGCTTTGGATGAAGTGAATCAAATTTTTGAGCATCCGGAAATAGCAAAGGACTTTTTTCCCTTATTACGTTCTTGGTATGAGGATGGTAAAAGACTCCCTGTGTGGCAGAAATTGCGTTTAGTAGTAGTTCACTCAACTGAAATTTATGTGCCTCTGCAGCTTAAACAGTCACCTTTCAATGTAGGTTTGCCAATTCAGCTAGATAGTTTTTCCTTAGAAGAAGTGGTAGAATTAGCTAAATATTATAAACTTGATTGGAAAGATGAAGAAGCAAATCGTCTGATGGCTACGATAGGAGGACATCCTGCCTTAGTACATCTTGCTATTTATCATCTTAGTCAGCGGGATGTCACACTCACGGAATTGCTAAAAACAGCTCCTACATTGACGGGAATTTATTCGAGTCATTTGCAGCGTCATCAAGTAAAATTGCAGGATGAGCCAGAATTAGCGATCGCTTTGCATAAGGCTATACGTAGTACTAAACCTATATTTCTAGAGCCTATTCAGGCTTACAAGTTAAATAGTATGGGGTTAGTTAAGTTAGAAGGAAATAAAGTAGTTATCAGTAATCAATTGTACCGAGATTATTTCCGGCAAACATTAAAACTAACTTGATAGCATAACAAGTGAATAAAAAAATATTGCATCTGAGTACCATTGCCAAATCTTTCCCCATCACCCCATCTTCCTCTCCTGGGAGAGGTTAGGGGTGGGTTCCCACACTCTTGATTTCATTACCGAAAAATTCTGTTCTAAAGCCTCCCGTTTTAAGCTATCCTTTATAACTGAAGTTTAGAATAATTATATCATGTCCGGATAATTAGTGATGAAAAAACTTTCTCCTTCTCTTCTTCTTTCTTCCCTCCTGTTTGCGAAGCATTCCGTAGGAAATTCTGTTTGCGGAGCATTCTGTAGGAAATTCTGACTCCTGAGTAGTTTATTTATAACTATTCAACCGGACATGATCGGGACTTACGCAAAGACACTATATATAGTGTATGGCAATGTAGAGCGATCGCTACAATCTTTTAAGCGCTCGCTTCAAGACAAGTATCATTATGAAAACAAGAATCAAAAAATACCTATCAAATAAAAACAGCTCTGAATTTGATTGTGGGTTTTTTCAGTTCTTGGAGCAGATAATCTGAGAGTAATTCATGTTTGACTGTATAAATGGTTTTTCCTATTTTTACTGCTAATCTTTTTAAGAAATTCCAGACTAACATCCCACAAGCAATATGATTTATTTGAATTTGTTTCAGACGACATTGACAGGAGCATAGACCTGTTAATTGCTTAATTATGGCGTGAAATTCTTCAATTTTCCATCTGTTTTGAGATTCAAATTCTACATCATCTTTACTACATTGGTCTAGGTCATTAGTAGCAATATATTCTGTTCTGTTGGTAGAAACAGTTGCCCAGAAAAGCTTGACTTTTTTATCCCTTGGATTACTACGGAGGTAATTTTAATCGACTCAAAGAGATTAATTCTAAGTAAGATCCTGACAATATCTTTAATTTTGAGATGAGCATACCGCTTGCTCATAATAATGAATAATTAATAATGAATAATTAATAATTACCTATCCTTGAAAAGAAGAGGATTGACTAAAAGGAAAATTTTTATTTATTATCCCCTTAAAAAGGGAGGTTTTAAAGCAAAATTTTTCGGTAACAATTATTTGGTGTCGCATACAACCTTTTCACCCAATATCCAGAAGAGATCCTTATTGTTTTACATCAACAGGTGCTACTCATGTCAAACGTTATTACCTCCACCATTCAGTATTATTTAACAAACTTTTGGTGTGGCCTGACCCACAGCTTCCGTCCCAAAGCCCCGACAAAACCAGACTATAGCGATATTTATACCTCCCCCAAGTACCAGGTCAAAAAAGCAGGAGAATGCAAGCATGGCTCTTACATTGAAACTTATGTGCCAGAAACGCCGTTTTTAGGAGAAAATGGCCTACCAAAAGCAGTAATATATTTACATGGTTTTGACTTAGGAGCCTCACAAATTTATCTCTCTCACCTGGAACATTTAGTTAAACAAGGCTACTACGTCTTTTATCCCAACTTTCAAACGGGGTTTTGTTCTTTCCCGAACTTGGCCTGGAAAACTGTACTCGAACTGGCAGACGAAGTGGTTGGCGATGGTTTGATTGACTCTCAAGAGAAATGGCTTAAAAATGCATTAAAAAGCGTTAGCTCCGCCTACCAAGCAGCTAATTTGGCAAACGTTCCGGTGGATACTTATCTCTTTGGTCATTCTTTAGGTGGGTTGTTTGCCCTGAGTTGGGCTTATTATATTAAACAAGAAAATCTTCCTGAGAACCTGTTACCCCAGCAGGTGCTTGTGGCCGATCCGCTTCCTAATACCAGTGTAGCCAATATACCCGGGCGATTGGGGGATTTGATTAAGAAAATTACCGATGATGTGGATGTTAAAGTCACTGGGGCTGCCTTAACAATGCCCGTGGCCATCTTGCATGGCAATGATGACTGGGTTGTACCCAAAGATGAATGGAAACAACCATTTGCTTATATTAAAACAGAACAAAAGAAAATGTTCTTGTCTTTCACCGACAATCGTGGCTGTCCGGGTATGTATGCCAACCACGAACAAGCCACGGTGAATACCAGCTTTTTTGATAAGTTTTTGGCTCTAACAGTTCTCGACGGCGTGGGAGTGGAAAATGATTTGAATTGGCGTTACATCTGGTATGGCCTTGATTGTGTCATTCGTTATGGGGAGCGAGCCGACTTACTTAGCTTCGATATGGGTAATTGGTCTAACGGTCAACCTGTACATGGTATTGAGGTTTTTCTGGATTCAAGCAATCCTTAAGGGAAAAAGCGATTGCTTTCCCAACTGGACCCTTAAGCGATCGCCTCCTAACTAGGCTTAAATGAGCATACCGCGTAATAATTTTGCTTCTAACGTTTAAATCATGCGTTCCCATACTGCTTTATTGGATCTCTAGGCACTAATCTAGAAGATATCCCATTCTGGAAAAAGGAATCTCAAAGACATGAAGATTGTAACCAAGCTATTGTCATTGTGTTTAGCACTGGTGTTATTTGTAACTACTTTAATACCATCGGCAGCAATGGCCAGCCCATTACTAGATCGAGAACAACAAATATTTATACTCTCCATTCTTTCAAATGTTGCTTCAAACGAATGGGGGACTCAGGAACAGTTACAAGACTTGTTGAAGGCAAGAATCACTAATGTCTTGGAAACGCCCAGTATACAAAAAGATATTGGGAACTGGGATGTTGTTTGGGGGCCAGTTGTTTATAACGTCAGGCCGTCGAAATACGCCACCAACGCAATGTACGTTGCTAGAAATGGTAATCAGTATGTTGTTGCGGTCGCGGGAACTAACCCTAGCTCTTTCTACGACTGGATTTTAGAAGATTTTAGTATCAAGAAGCAGGTGAGTTGGCCTTATGGGGACATACCACTAGATCTTGATCCCAAGATTTCTAAGGGAACCTCTCGAGGTTTGAATATCCTACTGCAAAAAATGAAATCATCGGGTAAGACGGTGTTAGAGTTTCTAGGGGAAACAGTAAAAAATTCCGCTGACGAGATCGAAATTATTTTCACGGGATACAGTTTAGGGGGAGCTTTAAGCCCTGCAGTAGCTTTGGCTGCCTTCGATCAAAAAGGAGAATGGGTTGGTGAAAAGCCCTTCATAATTTCTGTTTATCCTTTAGGGGGACCAACATCAGGAAATCAAGATTTCTCGACTTACTATGACTCTCAGTTGGGGGCTTCTACAAAGCGAATTTGGAATGACATTGATATTGTTCCTCATATTTGGAATGAGACAATGCTTTCTGAAATTCCTAGTCTGTATGAGCCTGAAATTAAACCTGATTTGACTATGAGATCTTTTGTTTTGATAGCAAAAGGACTATCTGAAGGCGGAAACTATACTCAAATTTTACCTGCAACGCCGGGACTCAAGGGCACGGTAAACCCATCACGATCCCTATGCCAGACACCAAGTTCCTCAATCTCAACATCTGCAGTCGATGAAGAATTATCTCGGGTGATAGAGATGCTAGAAGATAAAATTCTCAAAGATCCCGAACTTCAGGGACTGTATTTATCCAAGGATCTCGAGAATACTTCATCCCTCGATCCAGAACGAAAACAGTCTTTGAAACGGTCTGTTTTTCGGTTAACTACTTTCATAAAACAGGCAATTTATCAGCATACAAGCGAATATGCTGTCTTATTGAATGTAAAAGACCCATACTGCACAATTGTTGCAGAGACTGGGGGAAAACTATTCGCCCTCCCTGGTGCTTCGGAATTTGCGACATTAGTCTTTAAATTGTTAAAGGAACAACCACAAATCCTATCGCGATAGTAGAATTTGTAGGTTGGGTTGAGGAGCCTGATCGCCATTTTTATCAAAAGCGATCGGTTCTTCAATAATTAATAATTAACAATAGTTTCGGTGCAAAGGTAGGTATTACCCAAGCTCCCAAAGGTGCTGTTTATTTTGATTTTATTAAATTTAAGCGAGCTATTAAATCTAAAGTTTTTTCGGAAGAATTAGATTTATTAAAAATAGTAGAGGATAATATGTTTATTGACTCAGAATAATCTGATACTTAGAGCCATATCATTACTTATAATTTTGTTGTCAATATGATTTTTGGTTCATTTGGCGCGCAGGAATTAAACTCTTTTCCAAAACTGCTTGAGAAACGGAACCAACTAACACATTATCCCATAAACGATGCCCTCTTTTTCCCATAACTATTTCTGCTACTTCATACTCTCGCGCAACTGAAACTATTTCCTCCGGTGCTACTCCCGCAACAGTCACAAACCGATACCGAATATTTGCCAAAAGTTGCCTTGTTTGCTGTCGCAGTTGCTCAATACTTTCCCCATCCTCAGACTGAATAACGTGCAATACCACAACCTCTCCATCACAACGTCTCGCTAACTCTGAAACTTTTAACAACACATCCACAGCAAGAGGTGAAGTATCAACGGCAGCTAACAAAACTATACGACGAGCGATGTAGCTGTCGCTAGGCTCCGCCAACGCTACTTTTGTCGGATCTATTGCTCCCTTGCGTAATAGTTTGGGTGTAAAGGTAGGTATTGCCCAAACTCTCAAGGGTGTCGTGACTAATATGGATAGGGCAGCGATCGCCATTTTTATTAAAAGCGATCGCTACCTTCTTCTAACAAGAGCGATTATTTTTTAACTTTTATAAACAGCAATTAATCTTTCTGCACCTAAATCAATTTTGACTTGGACTTCTTCCCATTCTAATTCTAGTGGATCGTTTGGTAATAATCCATTGCTCTTTCTCTAAACTTCGTCTGACGGCTTCATGGAAAATATTTTTTGCCATTTTATTATCCCTTATATTTTTCTTTTTTCAACAATCACCACAGGAATTAAACTCGTTTTCAAAACTGCTTGAGAAACGGAACCAACTAACACATTCTCCCAGAAACGATGCCCTCTTTTCCCCATAACTATTTCTGCTACTCCATACTCTCGCGCAACAGAAACTATTTCCTCCGATACCACACCCGCAACAGTCACAAACCGATACCGAATATCTGCCAAAAATTGCCTTGTTTGCTGTCGCAGTTGCGCAATACTTTCTCCATCCTCAGACTGCATAACGTGCAACACCACAACTTCCCCATCACAACGTCTCGCCAACTCGGCAACTTTTAACAACACATCCACAGCAAGAGGTGAAGTATCAACGGCAGCTAACAAAACTATACGACGAGCGATGTAGCTGCCGCTAGGCTCCGCCAACGCTACTTTTGTCGGATCTACTTCTCCTTTTTGTAAAAGTTTCGGCGCAAAAGTAGGTATGGCCCAAGCTCCCAAAGGTGCTGTAACTAATATGGATAGGGCAGCGATCGCTAAAATTGTTTCTCCTCCATCAATACCTGCTGCTAGAGGAATAGCTCCAATAGCTGCTTGCACGGTTGCTTTAGCAGAATTTCCGGGCAGCAAAAATAGACGCTCTCGCCAATTCCAGTTACTGCCTAAAGTTGAGAGATACCAACCAAGCATTCGTCCGACTAAAGTACCGACTGCTAAAATTGACAACCCTACCCACAAGACATTTCCCAGCACTTGTAAGGGGATACTAGCACCGAGCAAGACAAACAAAATTATTTGCGCCACCACCCACAAAGTATCAAAACCATTTCGTAACCGTCGCGCCAGGGGTGCATCAAATTCAATGACAAAAAATCCTGTTGCCATAACTGCCAAATATCCGGAAAATATGGGAAATTTCTCTGCTAAGACGACTAACAATAGAGCAAAACTTGCTGCAACTAAAGTATCCTGGGTGGCATTTTGAGTCCAATTTTGTTTGACTAACAACAATACTAATATTCGTGCTGTTAACCATCCAGCGATAACTCCGAGAATAATTTGTAAAATTACTTGAAATGGTAATAGTTGTAGTGCGGTGAGAGTGATGCCACCAGGTAAAGTTACAGTAGTTGTTCCCTGGGATAAAAATGCCAGCAGTAAACTAAAAACTAACAACAGCAAAACATCTGACAAAGCACTACCAGTCAAAATTGCATCAGGAATACCTTTAGCTACACCCCAACCCAAACTTTTGAGGCGCAACATTCCGGGAACAATAACTGCCGGAGACTCGGCACCGATGATACAACCCAATAACAACCCGGTGATAAAATCAAACTTGAGTAACCATATAGCTGCTAAGGCGATGACAATAGCTTCACAGGTTGCAGGTAAAAAACCTAACCGTATCGCAACATTTCTCTGTTGTGCTAATTTTTCTCGGTCTAACCCTAACCCTGCTTTCATTAAAATTACCATAACGGCGATCGTGCGTAGGGAGTCAGCAGCTTGTAAAATACTAGAGTCGATGGTATTGCTAATTTGGGGACCTAATAATATTCCCACTAATACCATTCCTAGCAGTGGCGGTGCTTTTAATCTTGAGGAAATTTGTCCGACAAAAAAGCCTATTAATAATATTAAGATAATACTTTTTAACATAAGAAGGAAGAGGAAAGAAGGAAGAAGGAATTGAGTATTAATTTAATGTACTAGAAAACAATTAGTTAATCAAGTCATCTAGATTGCTGAAATTGTGTAAAATAACTTTTTATTGTATAATTATTGATATTTTTTAACAATTTTTTTTATAACCAATGAAAAAATATAATGAATAACCCCAAAGAAAATTATAGAAAAACGTTTCTGGAACTAGAAAAAGCAGCATCAAAATTTTGGCCTACAGAATTAGCTGAAATGGAAGCAGAGTTAAGTATAATTCCATTGTTGTTAAAAACACAAGAGCAATTTATTCAAATCTTAAGCATTGATGTATTAGAATTAGAGGACTTATTTACAATAGTCAACTCTTCAGCTTTGTCAGGCAACTTATTTGTTAAGCATTTGGTTATTATGGCTGACTTTGGAGGAGAAATGCTCAAACGTATAAGTAGAGAATTTAAAAATTTGTTTCCTAATGAAGAAATGAAATATTACTGGAAAAATACTCATCGCATTTATAAGTTTCAAGCTTTACCTACAAAAAGCTTAAGTAATCAAACTCTTAAAATTAATGGAAAAGACCTTTTTGTAAAACATTCTTTAGATGAAAGACAAAAAGATGCTATTGCGCTTCTTTTATTTGGAAGTTCCCATAACAATTCTAATCAAGAAATTGCTTCAATTTTAGCAAGGTGTGAAATTGGTGATTATTTAGGTAAACCGAATGAATTAGATAGTTTTATTAAGCAGCGATATATTTGGGTTAGTCGTATTACAGGAGGAGCGAAATCTAATGCTTTAGGTCATCTAGCCCAAAAATTTGTTGCTCAGTACATAAAAGATGAAATTGGAATTACTGAAATTGAAGTTAAATCTGGTGCTACTTTACCTAATGTAACTCATACCGATCCAACTACAGGACGTTTAACTTCATTTGATATTATAGTGACAAAAAACCAGAAATATGTAGCTATAGAAGTAAGCTTTCAAGTAACTACTAATAGTGTTATTGAACGTAAAGGAGGACAGGCAAAAGCTCGTTATGAACAAGTTGAAGCAGCAGGTCACAAAATTGCTTATGTTATAGATGGAGCAGGAAACTTTGAAAGACAGTCAGCATTACAAACAATTTGTTTGCATAGTCATTGCACTGTGGCATTTTCTAAAAATGAGTTGTCAATTCTTTGTGATTTTTTGAGAGATTACTTAGAAAACAATAATGGTTGAAAAAAACTGGACAATTTGCATACTATTTATAACAATTAAAAAATGACAAAAATTCGCTTTATTGACTTATTTGCTGGCATTGGTGGAATGAGATTGGGTTTTGAAGAAGCTGCCGAATATTTAAACATTGAAACTGAATGTGTATTAAGTAGTGAAATAAATCCAGATGCTGGTTTAGTTTATGAAAAAAATTTTGCTGAATTTCCTTTAGGAGATATCCGTAAAATTGAAAAGTTACCACCATATCAAATATTATTAGCGGGATTTCCTTGTCAATCTTTTTCTTATGCTGGAAAAAAAGCCGGATTTGGGGATACTAGAGGTACGCTTTTTTTTGAGATTACCAGATTAATAGACACATATAAACCCCTAGCTTTTATCTTTGAAAATGTTCGTGGTTTGCTGACTAATGATAAAGGTAGAACTATCGAAACTATTAAACATGAAATTAAAAGCAGAGGCTACAGTTTTGACATATTTTTATTGAATAGTGCGAATTTTAATTTACCCCAAAATCGTCTCCGAGTTTATATCCTGGGAGTTTTAGATAGTACGCCAAAATTTAACTTGATTTCCGATCTAGGTCCGAAAGATTCTCATTCTTACCACCCACAACAATTATCCTTATTTTACCCTCTGAAAAAGTCTGTAACTGTGGTGGATATTTTGGAAGATAATCCAGATGAAAAATATAATTGTTCGGAAAGGTTTGTGGCAGCATTAAAACAGAGATTAAATGGAGATTTAAGTAAGTTAAATGGCATGAGATTAATTGACTATCGCGGTGGAAATTCTATTCATTCTTGGGAGTTAGGGTTGAGAGGAGAATGCAGCGCTGAGGAAATAGAATTAATGAACTGTTTGATTTTGAAAAGGAGAAATAGTCAATTTGGTAAACATCAAGATGGTAAATTGTTGAGCAAGGAGCAAATAGCTAGTTTTTTTCCTCATCCTCAGTTAGAAAAATTGCTCAATTCTTTAGTTAGTAAAAATTATCTGCAAATAATTGAGTCAAAATATAAACCAGTAGCAGGTAATTTTTCTTTTGAAGTCTATAAGTTTTTAGACCCTGATAAAATTTCTGTAACTTTGGTGGCGAGTGATGCTAATAGATTGGGAATTTATCATCAAAATAGAGTGAGAAAAATCACTCCGAGGGAAGCTGCTAGATTACAAGGTTTTCCAGATAATTTTATTTTGCATCATGACGATAATAAGACTTACTATCAATTGGGAAACTCTGTAAGTATTAATGTAGTTAAAGCTGTGGCTCAAGAATTAATATTGAACATAAATTAAAAAGATGATAGATTAAAAAGATTAAATTAGAAAAAGAGGATAAAGAGAATGGAAAAAGCTCTAGAATCAAAAGAACAACAATTAGCAGTAATAGAAGCAAATGCTGAAAAAATAGCAGCGACCGCCCATCAAGGATATAAACTACTTTCCGAAAAAGGCACGGTAATAATTTTTAGACAGTTAGAAGAAAATAGTACCGTTTTAGCAGACTGGCAAGTTAAGTTTAAACCGATGAGTCAAATAGGAACAATGATTAGTGATTGGCAACAAGCTGGTTTAGACAAATTGATTGATAATTATAATCCAGAAGTTGCTGTGGTCTGTACTTTTCTATATCCAAATGGTAGTCATGCCAGTTATCATTTTCAAATTGCATAAGTAATAACTGATTAGGTAAGCAATCAGCAATCAGCAATCAGCAATCAGCTATCAGCTATTGCTTTTAGTTTAGGATAAAAGCTTTATTAATTGTCTTACTACAAAAGTTACCTCCCTTGCCCTTAAAGTCTATATTAATTAATTTAAACACTGTCCTATCTGAGAGATTATTTTTGCGCTTTAACTGACAGTTAATAGCTATTTGCGCAGCATTCCGGAGGAAATGCTTGCCTGATTAGCTGTTAGAAAAAGCGAAAAGTTATTTATTTAAAGTTATTAACTATTACTATTTTTCTGGAACTGACAAAATAGATTAAGACTGAAAAAAATCTATAAAAATATTTATTATTTGACAAAAAAATCAAAGCAAGCTATTTGTGTACTCTATTAAATTAATAGTTGGGAATAAAACTAAATTCTGAGTATTAATAACTATAAAATGTCACAAAAACCGAACCTTTTGTCATGATTTCCGACCACAAGTCAACTGATAATCAAGCTACAATGAAAAAAATCTCATAAAAGAACGATCGTCGCCTGATAATAAAATATAGAAACTATTGGCCTTAACAGGAGGCAACCTTTATGAACATAATGAAAACTGTAGCTTTATTAGGAATACTTAGTGGTTTATTAGTTGCAGTTAGTTATTGGTTAATCGGTGGCCCAACAGGTGCTACAATAGGGCTAGTATTAGCAGCAGTAATGAACTTGGGTTCCTGGTTTTTCTCAGACAAAATAGCTCTAGCAGCTTACAATGCTAAACCAGTAAATCAAGCAGAAGCACCAGCACTCTATAACATGGTAGAAAAATTGTGCGATCGCGCTCGTCTACCAATGCCAGCAGTTTATATCATTCCCACTGTCGCAGCTAATGCTTTTGCCACGGGTCGTGACCCCCATCATGCAGCAGTAGCAGTTACCGAAGGTATTATGAGAATTTTACCAGAGGATGAACTCGAAGGAGTAATTGCCCACGAACTCAGCCATATCAAAAATCGCGATACCTTTACTCAAGCAGTAGCTGCTACAATTGCAGGAGGGATATCTTGGTTAACCCAAATAGCTAGTTATTCTATGTGGTTTGGTGGGGGTTCCCGCGACAACCGCTCTAACCCAATTGTGATGTTATTGACAATTATGTTAGCTCCAGTAGCTGCAAGTATTGTGCAAATGGCAATTTCCCGGACTCGTGAATTTGCTGCTGATGCAGGTGCTGGCGATCTAACTGGCAACCCCCGCGCTCTGGCTCAAGCTTTGCAGCGACTAGATCAAAGTGCCCGACAAATGCCATTGAATGCTAACCCAGCTTTTGAGCCATTACTAATTATGAATGGATTTTCTGGTAAATTCATGGCTAATTTATTTTCTACTCACCCATCCACAGAGGCACGAATTGAGAAGTTGCTAGAATTAGAGCAAAAATTATTGAGATAGTAAATTTTAATGTAAAGTGTAATATTAGGAGAAAAAATTATGACTGAACCAAATGTACCAAAAGATAGAGCAATTGTAGAAGTTGAGACAGACTCAAATCAAATTACTTCCACTTCTGAAAGTACTAACCGTACGAAAAAAACTGTAGAAAATCGTTACAGCTTTTATCTTGATATTGGATTAACCAATACAGGCTGTACGGCACAGCTCACTATTCCCTCACCAGTAAATGCCCCTGGGAATTTCTTTCTAATTATCTGAAGACTGCCATTAACATCGGCATTAATGACTATACCAGTTCCACTTCTGAATAAGCCACGCTTGACTCGTTTACCTACATAGTTTTCATGGAATATTGGTTCCTCTAGGTCAATAGCAGATGTTTTACTTGTGTAACTTTCTTCGGTTTCAATGACTTTTACCCCTGCTAGTTGACACTTATAAGTTATCTGTTCAATTAACTTATCATGTGGTATTTGGGTGAAATTTTGGTTGTTTTTTTTGCCGATATTTGCTCCTTGTTTCCAGTTATCATTTTTTCCTATAACTACAGTACTAATATTATTAGTCACTAAATAATTGACAACTAATTTACTGGTGTTATGCAGATAATTCTCCACAAAACGATTTCGGTGATAGGTTAACGCTTCTATCTTACGACTGCTTTTTCTGTTGCCTTTGAGATGACTTTGGTACTTGGCTTTTCGCTTGTTATATAATTGATTGACGCTTTTTAGTGGCTTCCCGTTAATCAGCAGTGGTTTGACTCCAGGCTTATTTGTAGATAGAGCTACTAATCTGTCAATTCCTTCTATTCCGGCTACAGATGTTGAATGTATTTGTGGCTGATTTGTTTTTTCATACACTACTTCAATTATATAGCAGGCAGTAGCAGGTACTATCCTCACTTCAATTACAGTATCTACAACTACAGGTATTTTGATTTCACTCATGGATAAGTGACAAATACCATCTTTTAAACTTGCTCTATAGACTGATTCCTTTGAATATATTACTACATTTCGACCTTTGGTTTTCTCCTTATACCTTGGTATTTTTGGTTTGCCTAAAAACTTTTGCGGATGTGCGCGACCATTCAATGATAGCCTGAAAATAACCACGCCAAGTTGCAACTAGGCATTTTATTATTTGTTTTGATACTTTTGTTGGTAGCGATCTATAGGCATCGCTATCTTTAGTGGTGTGGTACAGTTTAGTTAAATCTAGACTTTTTCCACACTTGAAAAAATGCTGACGACAATAATAATTAGCCAAATTATACAAGTTTTTTGACTTAAAGGCTAACTCATCACACACCTGCCAAAAGTTATGTGTTCGGTTAATAATATGTCTGTCAACAAGTCGCATTCACCTGAATTATTTCCTAAGCTTTAGTTACCTGTTTAATATTAAAACACTTTTCTACAAATAGCAACTACTTTCTACAATTTTTATTCAACAGTTAATCACCCTAACCAAGAAACCCAAGAATTAGTAGAGGCAATTAAAAGATTAGCTCAGTCAGAAATGGAAGCTGCGGGAGAATTTACCCGTGATAGTTATATTCAAGCAGTCAAACAAGCTAGAGAAACTATCGAAAGGATTAGATTGATCGATCCCCAGAAAATAGAAGAAGCAGGCAAGAAAATAGAGAAAGATATTGAGACTAACTGGGAAACTATGGTAAAAGAAGTTCAGGATTTTGGCGATCGCTTAGTTAAAGCTGGTCAAGCAGCTTGGGATGTTTTGACAGCACCGAAAGAGTAATATCATTTTTCTACACTTTCTTGAGTAGGGGAGTGGGGGAGTGGGGGAGTGGGGGAGTAGAGGAGTGGGGGAAAATGGGCGTTAACGATAGTTATGTGCAAACTGCTGTCAGTTTGCTTACGCATAGCTGACCCTAACGTCTCTACCGCCTACTCCCTCTTTTAGTGGAGACATCTATTACCTAATAAACATCTGGTAAAAATCAAAAATAAAATCTATTCTTATCCATAAATTATCAATTATGCCTTTCTGTTCCCTGTTCCCTGTTCCCTGTTCCCTCTCTTCTGGAGATATCTACTTAGGTAATGGTAAGATAGTCAAGCATTTACTAACCAAAGAACACCTATGTATTGCGACTACCTAGTACAAATTCTCACTGCCCGCGTCTACGATGTAGCCCAAGAATCACCACTCGAAACCGCTCCTAACCTTTCAAAACGCCTCCATAACAACCTCCTACTGAAACGAGAAGATATGCAGTCAGTCTTCTCCTTTAAATTACGCGGAGCTTACAACAAAATGGCTCAACTGCCCTCAGAAATTATCTCCCAGGGAGTCATCGCAGCATCCGCCGGAAACCACGCTCAAGGAGTCGCCCTAGCTGCTGGTCGCCTTGGCACTCGCGCCATTATAGTTATGCCTGTTACTACCCCTCAACTAAAAGTTAATGCCGTCAAAGCTAGAGGAGGCGAAGTTATTTTGTATGGGGAAACTTATGACGAAGCTTGTAGTTACGCCCATCAACTGGAAGCAGAAAAAGGTTTAACTTTTATTCACCCTTTTGACGACCCCTATGTCATTGCCGGACAAGGAACAATAGGAATGGAAATTCTCCGCCAATATCAAAAACCTATTCACGCTATTTTTGTTGCCATTGGTGGTGGTGGTTTAATTTCCGGTATTGCTGCTTATGTCAAACGGTTGCGCCCGGAAATCAAAATTATTGGCGTTGAACCTGCTGATGCTGATGCTATGTCGCAGTCTCTAAAAGCTGGACACCGAGTCCGCTTACCTCAAGTGGGATTATTTGCCGATGGTGTGGCAGTGCGAGAAGTAGGAGAAGAAACACTTCGTCTGTGTCAGCAATATGTAGATGATATTATTCTCGTCGAAACAGATGATACTTGTGCGGCTATCAAAGATGTATTTGAAGATACTCGCTCCATTGTCGAACCTGCTGGCGCATTAGCGATCGCTGGTGCAAAAGCTTATGTCGAGCGAGAAAAAATTCAAGATGAAACCCTGATCGCTGTTGCCTGTGGTGCCAATATGAATTTTGACCGCCTCCGTTTTGTGGCTGAAAGAGCAGAATTTGGGGAACGTCGCGAAGCCATATTTGCTGTGACTATTCCCGAAACTCCAGGTAGTCTCCGTAGATTTTGTGACTGTCTGGGCAAACGTAATATTACTGAGTTTAACTATCGTATTGCGGAGGAAAAAGAAGCACATATTTTCGTCGGAGTACAAATAGAAAACCGTGCTGATGCGGCCAAAATAGTAGAAACTTTTGAAACTCAAGGCTTGAAAACCCTAGACTTAACCGACGATGAACTGACAAAACTACACCTGCGCCATCTGGTTGGAGGTCGTTCCCCCCTAGCCCACCACGAACTACTTTACCGTTTCGAGTTTCCCGAACGGCCAGGGGCATTAATGAAATTTGTCGCCTCCATGAGTCCCAACTGGAATATTAGTCTTTTCCACTACCGTAATAATGGGGCAGATTATGGACGTATTGTGGTCGGAATGCAGGTCCCCCCTGACGAAATGGCCGAATGGCAAAGTTTTGTCCATACTTTCGGTTATCGCTATTGGGATGAAAGCCATAACCCAGCCTACAAGCTATTTTTAGCCTAGAAATATAAAATTTTTGTCAAAAATTAGCTCTAGATAATATACAATAATGGTCGTTTCATCTCTCACTAGCTTTTGTTTTATAGCTGATGAGATTCGTCCTAATGCAGTGAAAGTGCCATAAATCTATACCCCATTTCTCTACTGTTAATTTCAGAAGAGTTAGGGGTAGTTGATAGAAGCTAAATCTGCAAAATGTGACTTGTGAACTAGCTATCAGCTAGAGCGCACTTCAGCTATAAGCTAAAAATTCAAGGGTTTAAGTCCCCCACTATGTTTGAAAAATTAGTGGTACGCCTTTTATGAGGAGAAATAATCTCCCATTATACACCTTGAAAAGCTGATAGCTGATTGCTGATAGCTGAGTGCTACTTCAAGATGAAATATCAGTCATATTACACAAAGTTGAAAATTTAGTGCAATCAAACACTGTTATCAATCAAGCAACTAATACAAACTTAACTCCCTCAAAAATAGAGTTACCCTTTACTCTTCAAGAAGTGAAAGCAGCTATTCCTCCACATTGTTTTGAGCCTTCCCTGTGGAAGTCTCTGAGCTATTTCTTTCTTGACATTGGCATTATTGCTGGTCTGTATGCAATCGCTTATCATCTAGATTCATGGTTCTTTTTTCCCATCTTCTGGTTAATGCAAGGAACTATGTTTTGGGCATTATTTGTCGTTGGACACGACTGCGGTCATGGCTCCTTCTCTAAATATAAATGGTTTAATAACCTAATTGGGCATTTGTCTCACACTCCCATTCTTGTGCCTTACCATGGTTGGCGCATTAGTCATAGAACCCACCATGCCAATACTGGAAATATTGATACTGATGAAAGTTGGTATCCTGTTTCTGAGAGTAAGTATAATATGATGCCTTGGTATGAAAAGCTATTTCGCTTTTATCTGCCATTATTAGCTTATCCACTGTATTTGTTTAGGCGATCGCCCAATCGTGTTGGCTCCCATTTTCTGCCCAATAGTCCATTATTTCGTCCTTCTGAAAAGTGGGATGTTTTAACAAGTTCGGCACTCTGGATGTTAATGGTAGGCTTTCTAGGATGGCTCACCTATCAGTTTGGTTGGGTGTTTTTAGTACAATATTACCTAGTTCCTTATGTAATATTTGTCATCTGGCTAGATTTAGTCACCTTCTTACACCATACTGAAGCAGATATTCCCTGGTATCGTGGAGATGACTGGTACTTCCTTAAAGGTGCATTGTCTAGCATTGACCGCGACTATGGTTTTATCAATTCTATTCATCACGATATTGGTACTCATGTAGCTCATCACATTTTTCTGAGTATGCCACACTATCATTTAAAGACAGCTACGGAGGCAATAAAACCTATTTTGGGTGAATATTATCACCAGTCAAGCGAACCTATATGGAAGAGTTTTATTAACTCTTATTTGGCTTGTCATTTTGTCCCAGATTCAGGTTCTCAGGTATATTATCAATCAGGTTGGAAAAAAAGTTCGGAATAATTAGGGTTTGCTGAAAAAGTCTGATGGCGATAGTAGGCAACAGGGAACAGGCAACAGGCAACAGTTTAGACTATCTGCTACGGCCAAATTTTCGGCATTGCTAGGGGAAAAGGAGCGCATTTTGAGGCTACAGCAGCCAAAAACCTTGCACTTTTTTCGATCCTAAAAAGGCTAAAGTATTCATCTGTCAATGCTTTTATATTTATTCAGCAAGCCCTAATTAAGTTAATGTCATGTCTAAAGAAGGTAGGGAGGATACCCTCTACCCCGCTTTGAAAGGGGGGAGAAGAGAAGGGAAAAGAAAAGTTCAAAGGGAGAAGGTTTTTTATAACTGATTATCCGGACATGATATAACACAGTAGGGACGTTCCATGGAACGTCCCTACAAAGTTTTGCTTGTAACCCACATACCGATCGCTAGTTAATACTTTTAGCGTGCTGAAAGCTGAGTGCTGTTTGCAGATTATTCCGTTACAGAAAATGCCGATCGCTAGCTAATAATGCCTGTTTAAATTCTTGAGCTGTTTTAAAATAAATTTCTGGTTCATCAATTAATGCTAAATCAATTACGTCTGCTAAAGATTGAGGAATAGAAGGATTTCTTTGTCTAATTGGTACAGATTTAGTTTGCAATACAGTTAAAATAGGGTCTTTACCAACAAAATCACGAGGATATACACCAGTTAACATATTGTATAAAGTTGCTGCCATTGCCCAAACATCTACTTCCGGTTTTACATATTTAAAATCAATCATTTGTTGTCTTGGCATAAATGGAAAAGTACCACCTTTATTTCCTGTAATTGTTTGCCCACTTAAACCTGCTAAATCAAAAGCTTTTGCTAACCCATAATCTGCTATTTTTACTACTTTTGAATTATCTATATTACTCAGAAAAATATTAGCTGGTTTAATATCCCGGTGAACTAAACCTCGGCCTGTACTCAAACTACCATCTGCCTTTTTTACATAAGGAATTTCTGCATTATGGGCATATTCTAAACCATCTAAAGCCTGTAAGATAATTGGCACTGCCACATCAATAGATAACTGATAACCATGACTCTGCATCAAGTTCCAAATACTACCACCATTACAATATTCTAAAGTAAAAAAAAATAGGCGATCGCTATAATGATAATCTTTCAATTGAACAACATTGGGATGATTTAAAGCTTTAGTATTTTCTATTTCTCTCAAAAAACGGTTGATGGCATTAGGATTATTTGTGATTTCTGGCAACATTGTTTTTAAAGCTATTAATTCTTGAGTATGATTATCTCTAGCTAAATAAACTTCTCCACAGCCGCCTTTTCCTAATAAATTAAGTGCCGTATAACCAGGAATTGTAGTGAGAGTAGAATCTCCTAAGCTTGGTGGTAAAGTTGATAGTTCAACTGTTTTTACTTGCCAAGTTTTTGGTTGTTCAAGCATTTCTGGAGGCATCTCTGTTTCTTCTTCAAGACTAACCTGAAAAATAGTATTTCCTAATTTAATTTGGTCCCCTGATTTTAATTCATATTCAGGGAAATTATTTTTTGTTGTTGTTTCAGGCAGATGCTGAGATTGACGTTGCCCAATTTTTTTACCATTAACATAAGTACCATTTTTACTGGCAAAATCACGCACTCGTATATCTGGAGGATTAATGTCAAGTAGACAATGATAACGAGAAATTGTACGATGTTGTTCATCACTAGGTAGTCTGGGTTTACAGTCTCGATGACGACCGATAATACAGGTAGTTCGTTCTTCAAAGATATATTCTTTGCCGATCGTGCTTCCTTGGACAATAGTAAGTTTGACTTTGGCAGACATGAGGGAGTTAAAATTTTTGAGATTTGTTCAATGATTTCTATCAATTATCTAGTAAATTTTATTTTGACGTTTTTATCTGATGATAAATTGTGAAGTATCTCTACCGTGATTTTGATAATATTTAAGTATAATTATCTTTATTATACAGTAAGAGAATATCAAAATTATACAGGATGGAAATTTTAAAATTGCCCTATTTGGATGCTGTATGTAAAGAAACTCTGCGAATTTATCCAGTAGCGATATTGGCATTTCAACGACAGGTGAAGTCACCCCTAGAAATTATGGGTTATCAGTTTCAACCAGGAACTTTTCTGAGTCCCTGTATTTATTTAACTCATCATCGGGAAGATTTATATCCTCAACCTAAGCAGTTTAAACCAGAGCGCTTTCTAGAACGTCAGTTTTCTCCTTATGAATATTTGCCTTTTGGTGGAGGCAACCGTCCCTGTATTGGTCAAGCTTTTGCCTTGTTTGAGATGAAATTGGTATTAGCAACCATACTATCTAGTTGGGAGTTAGCATTAGCAGATCAAAAGCCTGTGAAAGCAGTGCGTCGTAGTTTGTTGATGGCTCCAGCAGATGGAGTACGGATGGTAGTTAAGGGAAAAAGAACTCAAAAACAGCGTGTTCTAGAGACTGTTTAGAATGCAGTTTCAAGAATATAGGCATTTTAGTCTTTTATTTAATCTTAGAAAGAAAGCTACAAAATACTCACTTTTTTCACTTTTTTGCCTCTGCGTTTTTGGACTGTAGAAGAGTATCATCGTATAGCAGAGGCAGGAATTTTATTGCCTGATAAAAAGGTAGAGTTAATAGAAGGAAAAATTATTAGAAAAATGTCGTCTCAAGAAAGTTTTCATGCACCAGCTATTACTAGAATTAAAATATAATAGGAAAACTTTACGAAGCAGTTTTACGATGAGTATAATCTTTTTTCCATATTCCTTTGGCTATCATCCGAATTACCTGAAGTAATCCGAGCTTTTGTACCATACTTCCTAAACTAAAAGTTTTATTAAAGTCATAAGTGTAACGAATTGTAGGATTTGAAGAACGTTGGCAACACATTAATATAATATCCTTGGGATTAATTGTACGAAGCAACTCCCAAATTAAAATTCTCTCAGTTTCAGTAAACATTAATGAATATTTAAATACTTCCTCTAATTCTTGCTCTGAATTAGCTACAATTCTGGTTATTCCATTGACAAAGCTTCCACCCATTGCATCGTCCGGTTCTATTTGAGAAATTTTATCGGCTTTTTTTTCTTGCATATAGTTCACCATCTGAGAAATTAAGGTGTTCCTTTCTTTGTTTTCTAAACCATCTGCACTGGGATATTTTGAATCTACCAGTAATTCCTCTAAGGGTAATCTTGGCCACTCATTTCTTGCATTGACGACTCTTCCAACTAAATTTTGTAGTGTAGACATAGGAACAAGACCAAAAGATGAGAACATCTCTAAAACAAAATCGTATTTATTTAGCTGTTCCAAATCACATTCTACATATGTAATTCGGGGAAACATCTTTTTATATTCTTCGGCACGAAGATAAGTCTCTTCTACATACCACTTACAAAGATCGTAAAAACTTGAATTCTCAAAAGGCTTACTGAGATTACGTTCAGCATGAGGAGTTAGCAGCCAAGTTTTTGTCCACTCTGAATTACCTGGAACATCACGAACGCGGAGTAAACTGTAAGCAGTCCGATCAACATCTCTTCGCAAAATAATAACTCCTATTTCCTCCTGAGATATATACTTATCTGGAAGTAAATATCCCCAACCTTTGATAAACGAATGGTTTGTCTCACAGTAAATTTTACGACCATTCTTATTCTTTTTGTAAATTTCCTTCATTTTCAAGGACATTAATTTCTGTAACTCGCGATCGTCCCCATGATTAAATTGTTGCATTGGGTAACCATTCATAATGGGTACTCCTTCATGAATACTAATAGTGTTTTCTGCGTGAGATAATAATTCGGTCAAATAGTCCGAACCACTACGTCCAGAATTAATACAAAAAATATACTTTATGCTCATTAAACTGTTTCCTTATAACATCAAATTTTCGCTAGCTTAATAAAGCTAATTTAACACCTTTAAAATCACAAATCGCGATCGCCTCGGTATTGCCCAAAAAATTCTCTAATCTTAAGTAAATATAGAACTAATGTAGTTTCTGATTCATCTGACTAAAATTAAATGAAATATAATTCCATACTGGCTCCAAGACCATAAATAATACAAAAAGATGAATCAGACCAAAAAAACTATCGCAGCCTTTGTCTCTCCCGCAATACCCCTTTCCGCTCTTGGTCTTCCTCTTTTGGTCTACCTCCCCCCTTTTTATGCAGAAGAAATGGGACTTGGCCTTTCTCTGGTGGGCACAATTTTTATGATTACCCGTTTCTGGGACGTTTTTACAGATCCAGTTCTTGGTATCCTCAGCGATCAAGTGACAACTCCCCTTGGACGCCGCCGTCATTGGATTATATTATCTGTTCCCATTTTAATGATTTGTGTTTACAAAGTGTTTATGCCTCAAGGGCCGATCGCGGGAAATTATCTTCTATGTTGGATGTTGCTACTCTATGTGGGTTGGACTCTGTTGAGTATCTCTCATATGTCTTGGGGTGCAGAATTATCGTCTGATTATTATGAGCGAGCGCGAATTCAAGGTTGGCGAGAATTTGCTCTAGTCTTTGGTATGCTAGCTGTTTTGATACTTCCAACTATTCTTGAGCAGACTGGGAGTATTGATGCGGGGAATAAAGTTGCTGCTATGGGTTGGTTTACTATTGTACTACTGCCTATTACTGTAGCGATCGCTGTTTGTAATGTTAAAGAAAGACCTGTAACGCCACCGCCTCAACTTGGTTTGCTCAAGTCAACTTCTCTACTGTTAAAAAACAA
Source organism: Okeania sp. (assembly GCF_983059655.1). Classification (NCBI taxonomy): domain Bacteria; kingdom Bacillati; phylum Cyanobacteriota; class Cyanophyceae; order Oscillatoriales; family Microcoleaceae; genus Okeania; species Okeania sp. The sequence goes on along the minus strand of NZ_CEZPJD010000011.1, from coordinate 7,507 downwards.
GCTACTAATGCGAGTTTTACTGGCAAATGTTATGACTGGTCTTGCTCCTGGAATTATTGGTTCAATCTACATTTTTTTTGTTACTTATGCCATGGATCTAGGTCAATGGTCTAGTCTGATGCTTTTACTCTATTTCATTGCTAGTTTTTGTGGCATTCCTTTCTGGATGCGTATTAGTTATAGCTTGGAGAAGCATCGAACTTTTGGTGTTGCTAAAATTTATGGTTGTATAATTCTCACTACTTTATTGCTAGTTCAACCAGGGAATTTATGGCTGTATGGTTTAGTTAATATTCTTTTTGGCATCGAATCTGGTGCGGGAGCATTTTTGTTACGCTCGATTATGGCAGATGTTACAGACCATGATAACTTAGAATCAGGTACACAACGTACAGGTCTCTACTATTCTTTGTTGACAATGACTAACAAAATTGGCTCTGCTTTAGGAGTTGGAATGGTTTATCCTATTCTAGATTTGATTGGTTTTGTTCCTGGAGGTACAAATACTCCCGCAGCAATTGAGGCGCTTAAATATATATTTATTTGTGTTCCTATCCCAATTAGTCTTTTAGCAGCGATCGCTATCTGGAATTTTCCTCTTGATAGCGCTAAACAACAGGAGTTACGTCGTCTACTAGCGGAACGTGATTCTATGGTGGGTTCAGAGTGATTTGGGAATTTTTAGCTAATGTAGTTTACAGCGTTTTTATGATTATAGCGCTACGCAAATACGTTAGGACATTTCTCTGTTCCCTATTCCCTGTTCTTTCAGACCTCACTTCCGTTTTTTGAACCAAAAGTAGATCATTTTATAAATTAGATACGTTTGCCCTGGCCATAAAAAGCACCGAACTTGCTTGCCCACTCCGAAGATTCAACAGCTAACCGACGCTCTTCTTGTGCTGCTTGCTTCGCTCTTGCTAGGCTAGCTTTTACAAATTTTATTCGCTCTTTTACAAGAGACTCAAAGCGCTCCCTTTCCTCCTCAACATTGTTAAAAATGGCTTGCAATAGAGGTGGTAGTTCCTGGGTATTGGAGGACTTCCAGTCACTTTGAATGAAAAAGAGCACGTTGCAAAGGATGTCTTCAACTTCTGCTTCCATTTGGGCTTTAATTTCCTTGATTTTCCCACTCGTTATTCCCTCTGCTGAGAGTGAACCTATAACACCCCCAATCACTCCCCCTACAGGTCCTCCAATTAAAAAGCCTACAGTGGCACCTGTTGCCGCCACCCCAAGAGTTTCCTGATTTGCTTCCTGCAACTTTTTTTCTGTGGTGCTTATTAGCGTTCCCATTCTGTTGACTAGGGGAAGGGGACTTGACAAATGCAGCAGCCTATCAGGATCAAGCTGGTTTTCAAACTCAATGTCTCGGTACAGCACTCTAAAAAAGTCTGCCGAGTGTTGCAATAGTAGAGAACCAGCAAGTTCCCACTCCTGATTTCTCTTGGATTCTATCTCAGAAATAAAGTCATTAACTATTTCCATTATTCCCGAGCGAATAAACCTTTTTAACGTTTCGTTATCATTTTTAGAGTTATCTACGCCTTTCCTTATCTTGACTTTAAGCTTCTCTGAAGAAGATTTCAAATAGTCGTTGATATGATTTTTATATTGGTCTCTCACGGTTGGCCATGCCTTTAGGATGCGGGGGTGTATGTATTCTTGGAAAGTCTTTGGTTCTTCAGGCATTCCACTGGAAAGTTTAGAAAACTCTTTCTCGTAGATTGTGATCTCATTTAGAACGTGATTCAGTGCTGTTTTCGCTGACAGGTGAGCAACTTTAGTTGCTGCATAAAGAGTCAGTTTATCGCGAGAACCGTCAAGTAACTCTTGGAGCTTTTGGCGAACATCACTGATAGAATCCGCGCATTCCACGTTCAAGTGTACTTGGTTGCCTGGCAGAGAAGAAACAGCAAAGAGGTTGACTTCTGCTACGTTTAAGGCTTGACAAAGCTCATATTTTACTCTTTTGAGAACTTCTTCCAAAGCGTTGTCATCGCAGTCAAGATCGTCATCTACTTCGATTAAATCTACTTTGTTAACCACAAAAATAGTCTTGCCAACAGCTTCTGTAGCCCAGATAATCTTTCTCATTTCTCCTGCTTTAAGAGCATTGCGAGCATCAATGACGAATATACAGGCGTGAGCAAATTCAATTATGTCTTCAGTCTTATCAGTGCGTTCTTGGTAAGCATTTAACCCTGGAGTATCTACTAGCTCAACGTCTTGACCTAAACTAGATATCGGCGCTTCAATAACCAGCTTTGTTGCCAAATTGCTGTCCTGGGAACCTAGATAACTATGCTGACGAACAAACTCTCCTAGCTTTTTTAAATCCCCAAAGCCTTCCTCAGAGTAAACTTCAACAGTACCATCCTTTTGATGAACAGTTGCAGACCAAGACGAGCCATAGACAATGTGAGTTGGAATTGCTGTGGCTTCTTCCTGTGAGGTGTGCAACACTTCCACTCCCAGCAGCGCATTAATGAAAGTAGACTTGCCCGCACTGGTTTCTCCTCCCACAACTACACTGACTTCTTTCATTCTTCTAACTTCCTCAAACTTACCAATAGCTCTGGACACATCTGGCGAGTTTTTTAAAGATGAGTGACTTACTTTCTGTTCTAACCAATGAGTGAACTGAGCGAGTAGGGCTTGTTTGCTTTCTAGGGGACTTCCTAAGCTAGTAAAAATATCAGGCATCAAGTCTGTAACAAGCTTGTTTACCCAACCAAAGTCCTCCAGATCCTGGAAAACTTCCAGGTAAAGACGGCATTGCGCTCCATAGCTATCAGCAACGGCAGAATAAAGCCCCAAAAGAGCTGAAGCATTACAAAGATAAGGATTTATGGCATCTTCAATTGTAGGGGAAATCAAATAGTATGCCGACTCGATCAGACTCCGTGCTTGAACTTTGTCCCCTGACTTTAGTAGCAGTTCTGTAGCAGTTAGGGCTGAGAGCCACACTGCTGGTTCCTTCGCTAGGTAGCCTCCAGAAACCTGCTCGTAGAAAAAGTAGGGCTTTGCTCCAATTGCCTGTTGAGCTTTATTTAAGCGATCAGCTCTTAACGAATTCCATGCTATTTGCGTTTTTCGACGATTGTCTAGTTGGTAGCGGTAGTATTCAAAAACTAGGTAAAAGTAGCTAAAGTTTTTGTAAGACCTTTCTTGAATCTCTCCTAAATCTTGCTGTTTCGTGGAAAGTTTCTCACTTTTACCTAGAACTTTCTCGATTTTGCTAGCCTTTTCCAAAAGCCTTGTAACCTTCGGAAACTCGGTTGCTTTGCCAGAAGATAGTATTCTACTGCCAAAGATGAATAGCTTTTCCTTTAGCACTGGTGACTTCTCTCTTTGAATAGCTACTTCAAGCAGATTGACTGCTTGTTCCCACTCCTCTAAGCGACTTGCTAACAGCGCAGCAAAGGCTAGTTGATAGCGATTTAGCTCTTCTAAGGGGGATTCGATGCCAAGCAATTCAGCTAAGTAGTACATTTGAGCAGTGCTAAAACGTCCCTCAGACCACAAATCAGTAAATAGTAGGAAATAATTGTTGAGAATACTTTCAGGGATCGAGGTAATTCTTTCACTGCACTTGGCAAAGTAGAACACTTTTTGAGAAGCTACAATTAGCTCTTTCACAGCCTCTTCACCCTTGCCTATATGAACAAGTGTTAAGTAACGCATTAGGTTAGGGCCAGGATGGAACTGTTCAATATGTAAAGCTTTAGAAAAGCAACTTAAAGCTTGGTCTATGTTTTTTCTTTCAAGGAAATCGTACCCCTTTTCCATATCGGGACGAGCTTTGCCCGTGAACTTGCACGTTCTTAGCAGTGAGAGTAACTCAAAAAGCACCCTAGATTCTTCGGAGTCGCTCCTTGCATAAATACAGATAGACTTTGAATCATTAAAATAAAGACTGAGGACATCGCCTTCAAAAGCCATATTGGTGATTTCATCTATGGGCACAAAAAAGCGCTCTTGAACGCTGCTTTCTGCAATCTGGTAAGAAAAAAAACCGCCTATTGCCCCTCCAATTATAAAAGCTATAACTGATCCAGTGGCAAGAATTATTCCTACTACAGCGCCTAACAATATTCCCGTAATAGTCAAAGCAAATTTAACTGGCAACCTACCGCACCGATATACACCCACCCTTTCTTGAGAACAGATGATCAATACTTTGTCTGATGAGGTTTTCGTGCGCTCTCGAAGTAATTGACTCTTAGTTAAAGGTTTAGTAGTTAAGTATTTTAAAACTTGAAACTTACTGATAATTTTTTTTGCCTCTATTTGGGCCAACAAGTAACTGTAAAAGCTGATTGATATGTATTCAAATCCAATATGTTCGTTTAGATATGTGGAAATATCTTGAGAAATATTGTTAACCTTTTTATGAGGAAAACCATTGATTAAAGCTTTATGCTTAGTTAAAAGCCCGTTTAAAGTCTTCATTTTAGCATCGGTTACGAAAAAACCAATGCACTCCTTGAGGATTCTCTCGTTTTCTACTAAAGGGAATCTTGCTAGTAACTTTTTCTTTATTCTCGCTGCTAGTTTAGCTAAGTCTCTTGCACTCATTTGAAGTCACTCCTTTGCGATGTTTTAACTTTAACTTTTTGGCAGCACCAGAACTGGCCTAGGTTGATGGCTAATCTGGCGGAAAGCACTCGTTTTTTATTGATTCCCATCGTTGTTTCACTTTGTACAACGATTCGATCTGCCTGTTTAGCTCCTCAAGTGCCCTCTCTTTTTCAAGCTTAGAGTAGCCCTGAGTCTCTTTTGCAGCGTTAGCAACTGCATCAAAGGAACTAAGATGGCTTTCTGCGCGCTCGCGATAATGTTGCACCAGAGATTCTGAGTGATTCTTTGCAATCTTCTCTCCCATTTCAGAAACCCTTTGAGCAAGAAAACTGAAATTTTGTTCCAGTTTGACTTTCATCTCCTCCCGGGCTTGACGCAGTATTTCTGCGTTCCTTTGCTCCTGTCTACCTGTAACAGAGGCTAAGACTGTCACAATAGCAGCTCCCACCCCTACAAATGGTCCAAGTAAGAAAGAAGTAATAAGACCAGCGATCGTCCCCGAAACTAGATCGCCCCCTCCAATTGAGATTTCTTCTATCGGGATGTAAGCAGCCTGCCCTAGCTCTGCATTAGATACACTCAAAGTTATCTGACTAACTGTTCGGATAGCTGTCACTGAGGATTCGGGGGCAAGCAAGTCTTTGAACTTCTCCCCTAGTCTCTTCTCCCATCGCTTTTTTTCCTCGTATGCACTTTTTTCGATGCTTAACTGTAAGTCGCGCAAGTGACGGGATAAACTAGAACGGAACTCTTCTAAGTGTTCTTCATTAGCACAGTTACTTAACTCTGTGTCTAAACTATTCCTCATTTTTTGCAGTTGCTGGTGACTGTAGTTTTTTATACTCTCAGCCATAGCCTCTTGAATTGACTTCATCCTATCCTCAAGCTGTTGAAGTTGGACTACGACTACTTGTCGTTGCTGACTAACTTTCTGTAGATGCCCTTCAATCTCAGATATCTCGGTCTGCAGTGCTTGCATTTGCTGACCTAAGATTAGCTGCTGATCTGTAAAGATTTTAGCAAACCTTTCTAAGTGGGTGTGCAAGCGTCCTGATGTGGCTTGTTCTCCAGCAAAGTGAACAAGTTCACTCTCAAAGTCTAAAAAAGACGTGGGAGAGGGATCGGGTTCGTTTTTAAAGCGAGCTCTTAGTGCATTTTTCGCAGAAAGAGCATAAATCATAGGGTTAGTAATTCCTAGAAGTTGCTCCAGTCTTTGCTTTACATAATCAACTATTTTCGGGATATCCTCATCTGTTCCACTCAAAAGTACCTCATCAATTTTGTTAATGACATAGACAATCCTATTAATATCATTCCCTAGAACTTTTTCTTTAAGGAAAATTCGCTCTGATTGACTCAGGGGTTGGTGTGCATCAAGAAGAAGAACTACTGCATCAGCTTCTCTCAGATAACGGAAAGTAATTTCTTCACGCATTTGGTCAAGGTCATTAACCCCAGGAGTATCAACAATATCAGCTTCGATCCTTTCCAAGCGTCCAGGCAAAAAAAGTTTGACCAAACGAATGTTCCTTGCTTCATTATTGGCAGTAGTTACAAATTCGTCAAGAAAGCGATTGACGCGACTATCTGGCAAATCTAAGTTTACTTCTCTACCATCTTGATATTCAATAGTACAAAGTCGAGATTTTCCTTTTGATAAAATATTAATAGTAGCAGTTGTGGGATTAACTTTTGACGGAAGTACGGGCTCACCTATCAAAGCATTAATAAAAGTTGACTTCCCCCTGGAAAATTCGCCAACAACTAGGATCTTTAGTCGCTCTGACTCTAAGCGCTTGCGCGCTGCTTCGATCCTCTCCCTAAGAAGGGGCATCGCCAGCTCAGAAAAGTCCTGCCAAAGAAGGGAAAGCTTTGCGCGAAAGTCTGGGAATTCCATACCAAATTATACCTTTACATGACTGTTAAACATCTGTCAATCAGTTTATTCTAACACTACAACGAGGTTTGGACAGACCGAGTAGGTAGCGATGGCATACAGTCGTTTGGACTAACTCAAGGACTACAACCATTAGCCAATGGTTTAAGGCCAACTCATAAGGAAAGTCTTGTTGCAGTTCTAAAAATTAGAACGCTCAGAAACAATTTTTATCTCTGGCAAAAACCCTAAACTTTCATCTTGCCAAGCACCAACTAAAATCTCAGCCTTACTAACATCATAACTATCTCCAAAAGCCAACTTCATTTGCTCTTTAAAATCAGCTTGACTGGAGAAATTTTGCAGCAAATCTTGGACTATTGGCAAAGCATTATCCGCCAAAGTATCTAGAAGATTTGAATAGAAATTACTGTTAGAATCATCACTAGGTAATAAGCGTTGGCGGAGCCTAGCGACAGCTATATCGCCACTAACATCGCTTATCCCAAAATAGCCATCTCCTGAAACTAAGGAGGATACTTCCTCTTTAAAAAAAAGACCTTCCATATCAATTTCCGTTAATAAGTTATATCACCAATTATTCCATACCCAATAAATCCTGTTGTCGATTATCGACACTTGCTTAACAAAAATCAATAATAATCTCAAACCTATATATAACAAAATTTTCAGCAGATGTTGACAAAAATATTTTGAAAATTTGTCGATTTTCGACAAGATTTAGCAACAAGGGTGACATTAGACTTTTTCATAAGTTATAATATAAAATTTGCTAAATTTGATAGTTTAATAATGCCTGCGTTAGTATAGATTAAATAAGAAGTAAAAAGGTGTTGGTTGTTATAACTTCTATAGTTCCTATAGAACAATAAATTTATTAATTTTTCCATGATTAAACTACCTAATTATCAAATAAATCAACAAATTTATACAGGAACAAGAACTACTGTTTATCGCGGACTGACTACCAAAAATAAACAACCAGTAGTTATCAAAGTTCTCAATAAAGAATACCCTACCTTTTCT
>NZ_CEZPJD010000010.1:29509-31625 GCF_983059655.1 Okeania sp. | reverse complement strand
AGAAAATTTCTATCTTTTCGACTCTAGTGTTTATCTGAGAGGGAAAAATTTGCCATTTTTAGTCTCTTCCCTCCCCCTAGTCGGAAAAATTTATAGCTTTTCCCCTCTACTATTTATCTGAGAGGAAAAAATTTGCTTCCTTGAGTTCTTTCTCTAGAAGAAAGTTAGAGAAAATTTCTATCTTTTCGACTCTAGTGTTTATCTGAGAGGGAAAAATTTGCCATTTTTAGTCTCTTCCCTCCCCCTAGTCGGAAAAATTTATAGCTTTTCCCCTCTACTATTTATCTGAGAGGAAAAAATTTGCTTCCTTGAGTTCTTTCTCTAGAAGAAAGTTAGAGAAAATTTCTATCTTTTCGACTCTAGTGTTTATCTGAAGAGGCAAAAATTTTCCATCTCTAGTTTTTTCCCTCGCCAAAGTTGGAAAAATTTCTACCTTTTCCGCTCTAGTATTTATCTGAGAGAGAAAAATTTATGACTGATAACTGATAACTGAAATGACTTCCATGATTTTCCTTATTTCTTTGAACTAGAGATATGTGGTCTTGAAATCTTTCCCTGAAATATTTTTTCCAAAGCTTCGTTTCTGATATTTTCTGACTCCTTTCCCCACTTCCATAAACTTTCATAGAAAAAGAACGATACTCCCGCAAAATTTCTCTTCCGCACTGCTTCTATTTGTTCTTCAATTGTCGTTATCGGAGTAGAATTATTTCTCAAACCAGTCAAAATTCCAATAGCAAAAGGAATATGCTTTCTAGCTAATTTAACCTCTGTTCGTTCCAACTCATTAATAAAACGTTTCATATCTGAACGATAAACCTGTAAAACAATTTCATCAATCAATTCTTCTCTTTCCCAAGTAAACCAGTCTTGCAAATAAGCAGGTAAAGCAAAATGGAAAGGATTAGGAGATACAGAAATAATACAGTCTGGTTTTATCAATTTTATTTCTTCAGAAACTCGCTCCATAAAATTATTAATTTTATCCGCTCGCCAACGGACCCAAAAAGTTTCTTGATAATCATCAGAAGGGGATAAACCAGGAAGTTCTTTTTCATATAATTTAACTGTAAAATCGTCATAACCAAATTCCGCAGGTAAGCCAAAATGGTCGTCAAATTGAATCCCATCTATATCGTATTTAGTCACAATTTCTTTAATTAAATCTAAGAGAAATTGTTGTACTTCTGGATGAAAAGGATTAAGCCAAACTCGTGCATCTTCTCCTTCCATTTTAATAGTAGTTCCATCCAGTCGTTTAGTTAACCAATTAGGATGTAATTTTGCTAATTCTGAATCTGCTGGTGCCATGAAACCAAATTCAAACCAAGGAATAATTGTTAAGTTTTTTTCATGCCCTTCGGTAATAATTTCTTGTAAAATGTCTCGCCCTTGTAAACCAGGTGTAGGGTCTAATGATTTACCAAATACTTGTTGTGCTACTTGGCTAGGATAAAGAGTATAACCGCCTTGCCAAACGGTGGGATAGAGTGTGTTGAAGTTGAGTTTTGCTAAACGATTTATTGCTGCTGTTGTGGCTGAGTTAGAAAATAAAACATCACTATCAATATTAGTTATCCAAACCCCACGAATTTCTGTTTGTTGTGTGGTTTTGCTAATTTGATTAGAGGCTAATACTAATGTAATTGTGGTGAAAATTGCAATTAGTGTTAGGGTGATGGTTCGGTAAATTGATTTTGATTTAACCATGAGATTTTGAGAAATATTAAATTTGTTGATGTTTGAGCGATCGCTCAGATTATAAGATTAAATTATCTAAATTTTTCGTGAGAATTGAAATTAGGATTAGATCGATAGTTCGGCAAATTTATTTTGATTTAATCATAATATTTTGAGAGAGGTTAGATTTGTTGATTGTTGATTGTTGATAAATTGCTAATATCCATAAATTGATAATTGAGATAAATAGAAACAGGGATATAGTCAAAAAGCTAAAATGAAATTCTTGAAATTTTAGTGAGAGTTGAAATTAGTATTATGGGAATAATTCGAGAAATTGATTGAGATTTAGACATGAGATTTTGAGAGAGGTTAAATTTGTTGATTGTTGATAAATTGCTAATATCCATAAATTGAGAATTTAGACAAATATCAA
>NZ_CEZPJD010000010.1:0-29409 GCF_983059655.1 Okeania sp. | reverse complement strand
GGGAATAATTCGAGAAATTGATTGAGATTTAGACATGAGATTTTGAGAGAGGTTAAATTTGTTGATTAGTGAAGCGATCGCCTATATCTATAAATTGATAATTGAGACAAATAGAAATAGAGACATAGTAAAAAAGCTAAAATGAAATTCTTGAAATTTTGGTGAGAATGAAAATCAGTATTATGGGAATAATTCGGGAAATTGATTGAGATTTACACATCAATTTTTCAGAGAGGTTCAATTTATTGATTGTTGATAAATTGCTAATATCCATAAATTGAGAATTTAGACAAATATCAATAGCACTCTTGTGAAAGACCTCAAATTCAATCCTGGAAATTTAGTGAGAGTTGAAATTAGTATTATGGGAATAATTCGAGAAATTGATTGAGATTTAGACATGAGATTTTGAGAGAGGTTAAATTTGTTGATTAGTGAAGCGATCGCCTATATCTATAAATTGATAATTGAGACAAATAGAAATAGAGACATAGTAAAAAAGCTAAAATGAAATTCTTGAAATTTTGGTGAGAATGAAAATCAGTATTATGGGAATAATTCGGGAAATTGATTGAGATTTACACATCAATTTTTCAGAGAGGTTCAATTTATTGATTGTTGATAAATTGCTAATATCCATAAATTAATAATTGAGATAAATAGAAATAGGCATATAGTCAAAAGGCTAAAATTCAATTCTTGAAATTTTGGTGAGAATGAAAATTAGGATTAGGGGAATAATTCGAGAAATTGATTTAAATTTAGACATGAGATTTTAAGAGAAATTAAAATTGTTGATATTTGAGCGATAGCTAATATCTATAGATTTATAATTGAGGTAAATATAAATAGTGGTATCGTGAAAAATCTAACACTCAATTCTTGAAATATTGATGACAGTTTAAATTAGGATTAGGGCAATAATTCAGTAAATTGATTGAGATTTAACCATGAGATTTTAAGAGAGATTAAAATTGTTGATATTTGAGCGATAGCTAATATCTATAGATTTATAATTGAGCTAAATATAAATAGCTAAGATTAAGGATTAGTATTTGATACTATACTTCTTTTTCACAGTTGTCAATTTTAAATAAAAGTTCTAAATCTGGTCTAATCTCGGATAATATAATAAAAATTAAAATAAGAAAGTAAAATTTATGGTCAGTCAAAAAAACTCAAATAAATATCAAGAAGAAGAAAATGAGGATGAGGAAGAATTTTCTGGAAAAGATAATTTAACTTATGACCCCGAGAAAATTAATATTATTACTAGAGAACCCACAATTGAACAGTTACTCAGAAGAATAGATGAAGAAGTTCTTAATTTAGCTCCTGATTTTCAGCGTCATTCTGATATATGGAAGGATGATGTTAAAAGTCGATTGATTGAATCAATTATTATTAGAATTCCTTTACCAGCTTTTTATATTGATGCAACTGATGAAGAGCAATGGTTAGTTGTAGATGGTTTACAAAGATTATCAGCTTTAAAGCAGTTTATGAGTGATAATAATCTACCTTTAACAGGTTTAGAATATCTCGCCAATGAATTAGATGGTAAAACCTATCAAGAATTACCCCGTAAATATCAACGTCGCATTCAAGAAACTCAGGTTACAGTTTATCAAATTGCACCTGGTACACCACCTAAAGTTAAATACAATATTTTTAAACGTATTAATACAGGAGGAGAACGTCTAACTAATCAAGAAATACGTCATGCTCTAAACCCTGGTAAAACACTTAAATTATTAGCTGAAATTGCTAAATATCCAGAATTTACTAATGTTATTAAGCCCAGTGACAAACTAATTAAGCGTATGGGAGACCGGGAATTTGTACTAGGTGCTTTAGCAGTAATGCTGACATCTTACAAATATTATGCCAGGGAAGGAAGAGAAGAGTTTTTAGACAATGCCATGAAAAAAATCAATAATTTATCTGAATCTGAAATTAAAAAATTTGCCAATAAATTTAAAAATACTATGATTGTTTGTCAAGAAATATTTGGCGATGAAGCTTTTCGTAAGCCAAAAAAACAAAAAAGAAATCCAGTTAATAAGGCATTATTTGAAACCTGGTCATTTCATATTAGTCAGCTTAATTCTCAACAGACTCAAAAACTCAAAAATCGGAAGCAAGAATTAGTAGATAATTTTGCAAAATATGTAGACAAAGACAAAGAATTTTTCAAGTCTATATCTCAAGTTCAAGATAAAATAGAATATCGTTTTGAAACTATTGAAAAAATCATCAATGAGGTTATAAATGATTAGTTCAGTACATTTGAAAAACTTTAAACCTTTTCCCAATCAGTCTCTCTTATTTAAACCACTAACTTTACTTTCTGGTCTTAATAGCACAGGTAAATCTTCCGTCTTACAAGCATTACTTTTAATGCGTCAATCTTATCAACAAGGTTTACTACAAAATCAAAAACCTGGTTTAGCCCTTAACGGTGATTTAGTCTGTATTGGTACTGCTCAAGATGCACTATTTGAAGGAGCAAAAGAGGATTTTATTAGTTTTGAAATTGTTTGGCGAAATGACAAAAAAGGAATCTGGAATTTCTCCTACGACCGAGAAAAAGATGTTCTAAATCTTGCCTCACCATCTGTTACTCCCGATATCTATAAACTTAGTCTTTTTAATCAAAAATTCCATTATCTTCAAGCTGAACGTTTAGGTCCGCGTTTATTTTCTCAAATGTCAGATTTCCAAGTACAACAACTCCAACAATTAGGAGCAAAAGGTGAATATACAGCACACTTTTTATTTATTAATGAAAATCAAACTATACCAAATCCTACCTTAGGACATCCAGAAGAAGAATCCCTAATTTTAAGAGAGCAAGTCGAAGCTTGGATGGGAGAAATTAGCCCAGGTACGCGCCTAAAAATTAATGCAAAACAAGATATAGATTTAATGAGTCTTCAATATTATTATGGAGATAGTAATCCTTATCGTTCTACTAATGTTGGATTTGGAATTAGCTACACTTTACCAATTATTGTGGCAATTCTTTCTTCTCCACCTGGCACTTTAATTCTAATAGAAAATCCCGAAGCACATCTTCATCCGAAAGGTCAAGCAAAAATGGGAGAATTATTAGCTCTTGCTTCTAGTTGTGGAGTACAAATTGTAGTTGAAACTCATAGCGACCATGTTTTAAATGGAATTAGATTAACAGTTTATAGAGGAAAACTTGACCCTGAAAAAGTTCAATTACACTATTTTGACCGCCGAAAACAAGGAACAGAATTTATCACTGAAGTAATATCCCCCCAGATAGACCGAAACGGACGAATAGATCAATGGCCAGAAGGTTTTTTTGATGAATGGGATAATAGTTTAGAAGCACTTTTAGAACCCAGAGAAGAGTAAAATATGGATTTAGAAATGGTGCTGAATGAACTTTCTCTACAGACTCATGTTGCTGATATTCCCGCAGCGCGAAAATTAATGTCAGAGTTAATTCAAACTCTAATTCAAGCCAAAAGATTAGGTGTAAAAATACTTCGGACTGACAGAGACCTTAACTATATAGAGCTTGTTCCTAATTATCCTATAGCAAGTTGGCGTAACGACCGGGAAGTAGACAGAGAGGAGCGTAGATTTTTTCGCTCTCTTATCACTAAAGTTCCTCTTTGGAGTGATGTTACTGAAGAAATTAAAGATAAATTTGATTTGTCTGAAGTTCGGCATCAAGGAAAATTAGCAGAAGGTATTCGTTTTGCTTTAATTAGTGATTCTCTTGCGGTTAGTTTGTTATCCGAACCCCAATGGGATATAGATTTTTTGGAACTTCAGGTAACAGAATTAGACGAAAATGAACAGTTAACTGACTACTCGGAAAAAATTGTTCATACTAGTCGAAGTAGTCATGTAAAACAACATACTGAATGGATTCAAAACCGTATTCAAAATATACTGTTTAGTAGGCAAGTTGACGGCCAAATACTTTGGGAACGTAGAGAGGAATTTTTTCCTAGTTTAATATTCTGTGAACAGGTTAGTCAGCAATTACAACATCTAAATATTGGTAACCCTATTTTACAGCAAGTAAAGAAACGATTATTTGAACTAGAACAATACTGTAAAACTTGGAAAACCGGAGCTTTTAATAAAAATCTTCTCCCTAGCAAAACAACTCCAGAAAGTGACTCAAGAATTCAACAGTTTAGACAAGAATTAACTATTAAATGTCCTGACAACCAAGAACGTCTTTTTAGTTGGCATCTCCGCATGACTCCTAATGCTTGGCGACTTTATTTTTCTGAAGATTTAGGACCTGGAAAAATCATCATTGGTTATATAGGTCTTAAGCTAAAATAGGTAAGCATTCAGCATTCAGGAGTCAGCATTCAGCAGTCAGCATTCAGCTATTAACTTATTATCTTAGAAGGAGAATTCAAAATTATGTTTGCGTAGCACTCCGCAGTCAAGAAAAATGTCACTAACTTACTAAAGTTAGTTATTACTTCTAAAAGCTGTTTTCGCAGCATTTCGCAGGAAATGTTTACTAAAATAGTAACAATATTTTTAATAGTTAAATCCATATAGATATTAACCAAACTCAATGAGTAAAAATTCTAACTTTCCCATTCCCCAATTTTCTAACATTTGTGGCATCCTCACAATTATAACTCTATTAATATGGCTCCTCAGAGGCTTCAAAATTCTAGCATTTTTACCAGGAGGAGTGATTTTATTTCTAATTTTCTTATCCATAACAACTGGTGTAATTAGCCTTTTACAACGACCACATTAATTCAGACTTTTTTTGCCCTTTTTTCTCATACTTCTATAACTTACTAAATAATTAGGGTTTGCTGAATAAATATAAAATAATTGTCAGATAAAGGTTTTAGCCTTTTTAGGTATTGAAAAAGTACATAGTTTTCAGCTCTTCATGCTCATGCATGGAGCGCATTTTTAGCGCATAGTTGGGCAAAAAAATTCTCCCCTACTCCCCTACTCCCCTACTCCTCCGCTCCCCTACTCCTTTGACTTCATTATCCCGTGCCATTGCCTCCCCTACTGTTACATTTAATTGTGCCCCAATTAATACTACCAATGAACTAATATATAACCACAACAATAAAATAATAAAAGTACCAATAGTTCCATAAGTTCGGTTATAGTTGCCAAAATGAAAAACGTATAAACGAAATAAATTAGAAGCTCCTGCCCACATTAATGCTGATATAACTGCACCAGGCATAATAGGTGTGCCTTTTCGCCTAATACTCGGACCAAAACGATACACAAAAGCAAAAGCTGTCGAAACTATTCCTAAAGTAATCGGCCATCTTAATTGACTCCAAGTTTCTAATAATTGTGACTTCAAAACACAATTATCAACAGGTTCTTGAAATAAACAACTAGCAACCTGGTCAGGGGGACAATTTGGTAGAGTTTCTAGTAAGCAACTTTGCCGAGCAATCATGTCTACAATTAAGTCACTAACTAATACTAATCCAGAGGCAATAATTAATAATATTAGAGTACCAATAGTTAGTCCTAAAGAAACTAACTTTGCTTTCCAAAAAGGTCGTTTTTTCTCAACAGGAACTTGATGAATTTCATCGAGAGCTGCCATCCCTGAACTTAGTACGCTAGAAAATATCCATATTGAGCCAATAAAACTGAAAGAAAATATTTCTCTGTTGGGGGTTTTCAGAATTTCATCAACAGCACTGCTAATTAAAAATCTTACTTGATTAGGTACTATATCTGTTAGTAAAGTACCCATTTGTAATAGAGGCGATCGCAAGGATTCAAATAATCCAATTGCTGAAATTATTGTTAATAATCCTGGAAATAATGCTAGCATAGCATTATAAGCCATCTCAGCTGATAAGCCCGATAATCTGCTTTTGCCAGCACAAATACATACTTGTTTAATAGTATGAAAATTTAGATGAAGGATGAACTGAAAAAAGCGAATTATTCGCTTCAGTATATGCTTGACGACAGTTTTTAATATCGTCAATATTATGGCATAACCACGTTTAGCAATTGGGGTTAATAAATTTAAAAATCGCTGTCTATTGGAGCTGTTTAAAACCTCTCGCAATGTGGCAGAATTAAAATGACGTAAAAAGTGGAGAAAGCTCATAGGGCTTTTAGGCCAAAAAGATTATTTGAGTTACTTGTAGTAGAGAATAATTTGTTAACTAACAAAAATTTCAAGACAACAATTATAAATTTATAAATTTCGGAGCATGTACCAAGATAAATTACTTTATTTCAGGTAAAAATTAAAAGTAAATAGTAATCTTTGTATAGAAAAAAATTGCTAAAAAAAATAAACATTAAAGTTATACAAAGACAAAAGTTTTCTAACTTAGGGCTTGCTGATTAAATATCAAAGCATTTATAGACAAAGGTTTTAGAGTTTTTAGGTCTAAAAAAGTGCGCAAGTTTTCAGTCTAAAATACTCAAAAAGTTAACATTTTGGGAGGATTATGGTAGAAAAATCAAGGTAGTATTATTCTGACTATTTATTCTATAATTCCCATTTATCCTGACTTCTGGATTCTGGATTATGGCTCCTACCTTTACCAAAAAACTTTATTCAGCAAACGCTAATTTAGGCATAATAAATATATACTTTTATAAGTCATTCTACCAATTTTAACAAGTAATTTTACAAAAATATTTTTATAGGGAATAGATATTTTTAGCAACTTATTGATTTAAATGAAATTTACTCCTCCTTTAATTTTAATGTAATGTAAAAGTAAGAAGTATGTTCTTAGATTTATCTCTAGGAGTTTAAAATTAAGATATTTTGCTTAATAATGATAATTTTAGTAGAGTACATTCATTAATTAATAATGGATAATTACCTCTGATTAAAACCGTCCTTGATTGAATATCAGGAAATCTGATTTTTTCTCTTGATCAATGGTCGGCCAGCGAGTAGACCTCACTATCCCACCCTACGGGAAACTCCGCTAATGACCGTTTTTTTCTCCTTAATAAGGAGAGGCTTTAAACCTCTGGGGATTAGTTATCAATTATCTATTAGTAAAGGCAATGTTGTTACTGGTAAATTCAGATATAAATTTGACAAATAAAGAGCAGTTCTCAAGCTCACCCTTTGAAGGGAATAAAAAAGAAAATTCTGCATCTTCAAAGCTTCCCTATTGCAGAAAATACTGAAGCTCGCAGTTCATCTTTCTGAGGCTAAATGAATTTACTTTCATTTGTTGCTAATTTAAATCACTATTTTGTTTTCCAACACCAATCATCTATGCTTTGAAACAACATATTATTGAAGAAGGTGGCAAGTATTAAGTGATAGGTGGCAGTAAGAGCTGTTTGCGCTATTCCGTAGGAAAGAAAATTCCGATAGTCAACTACTGGCCACTCAGTGTGAGAAGACAGAGAAATGTCAAGAGCATATTTATCAAAATAATTGGGTCTAAAACCCCACCTTTTAAGGTGAAATATTTTTGTAAAGTAGATTTAAGCCTCGCTCCAAAAATAGCTTCTGACTTCTGACTTCGTTAAGTAGCGCTATAGTATTTTCCTATTTCCTTTCAGTATCTACTGTCCTAAACTATACTTCTCTTGGTATAGTCTAAAATTGCAAAGATAACCTTCGCGGGAAAATCACCCGATTAGATGAACACTCTATAATCTAAAATATGATATGACTCAGGACATAACCCCGTGGTTAAATGAAATTAAAGCTCTTCAAGAGAAAATAGTAAAACTTCAAACAGAATTAAATGCAGCCCAGGATAGTGCTTCTAAGTGGTGTCAACTCTATAATACTGAAGCTCAACAACGACGAACTGAAACTCAACTGGCTCAAGAAACTATACAGACTTTAAAAGCCCAAGCTCAGAAATTACAAGGTTTTCCATCTGTTGAAGGAAGTGTAGATGAAAGTGCGACGACTATTGAACAGCAAATCGAAAATTTACAAACTTTGGCTGAACTTAAGGCCAAAATCATTGAAGTAGTCCAAGAACGCGACCGCGCTTTTACACAAGTCCAAAAATTAACTGAAGCCCTCCAAAAAGAGCAAGTCAATCATATAAATACTCGTACAAGTTTAACAAATGCTTTGGCAGATGCAGTAGATATTCTGGCCAAAGCAAAAGCAAATAAACAACAAAAATCGGACATTACTCCTAATATTCAACCAAAAACAGAAGCCAATATTCAAGCTCAAAATCAAATCCAACTAGAGGAAAGCTTCTCTCCCAACGCTGCTAAGTTACCGCCCAATGAAAAGCCATTGCCCCGCTTACCCAGTAGTAAAGATTAGAGAGAAAAGCTAAAGAGTAGAACCAAAAATATTTTCCTTCCTTCTCCCTTCCGCCTCCCTTTAACTAACTATCAGCTTTTAGCATTTGGGTATCGGAATGCGGAGCTAACAGCTAGCCTCCTACAGAGGAACTACGTTAACAGCTTTTAACATTTGGGTTAAAATCCTAGGCAACCTCAAAGGCCAGATTTTTGAGGAGAGGTTGAAATCCCCTTTTGGCACGTTAAAAAAATAATCTTGCTGAATGCTGAACGCTGAGTGCTGACAGCTTCTTTAAAATCCCATCACTTCAGCTACTTCCTCTATATTCGGCTCTATTCCCTGCCGAAACTGATTATTGCTATGTTTAATCGCCACATCTGGGTCTTTGAGACCATGACCAGTCAATACACAAACTACTTTTGCTCCTCTGGGAACTTGGTCTTTGACTTTCAATAAACCCGCAACAGAAGCAGCACTCGCAGGCTCGCAAAAAATTCCTTCATTGGATGCCAATAAACGATAAGCCTCTAATATTTCTTCATCAGTCACTGCTGTAAAATTCCCTTGACTAGCTTGTTGAGCTGCTACAGCTTTTTCCCAACTGGCAGGATTGCCAATCCTAATGGCGCTGGCCACTGTTTCCGGTTGAACTATAGGATGACCTTGAACAATAGGTGCTGCCCCGGCAGCCTGGAAACCCATCATTTTTGGTAGGCGATCGCATTTTCCGATTTGATGATATTGACAAAAGCCCATCCAATATGCTGTGATATTTCCGGCATTTCCTACAGGAATACATAACCAATCTGGGGCATCGCCTAAAGTGTCCACTACCTCAAAAGCCCCCGTTTTTTGGCCTTCTAGGCGATAGGGATTAACTGAGTTAACTAAAGTGACAGGATATTTAGCGGCCACATCTCGGACAATTTCTAAGGCTTGGTCAAAATTCCCCTTGATAGCTAAGACTTCTGCACCATACAATAAGGCTTGGGCTAATTTTCCTAGGGCAACATAACCATCTGGGATTAAGACAAATGCTCGCATTCCACCTCGTCTAGCATAAGCAGCAGCGGCGGCTGAGGTATTGCCTGTGCTAGCGCATATTACTGCTTTTGCCCCTTCCTCTTTAGCTTTGGATATGGCTAAAGTCATGCCCCTATCTTTGAAACTACCTGTAGGATTAAGGCCATCATATTTGACAAAGACTTCTACTTGGTTGCCTATTTGATGAGCGATCGCCGGCACAGGTATGAGAGGAGTATTACCTTCTTGCAATGTTATGACTGGAGTTTCTTCTGTTACTGGTAGATAGGATCTATATGCCTCAATCAAACCAGGCCAGCCTTGTAATTTTGACTGAGAAAAGGGCCGTGTTAAGGTCATTTTTAAGTTTTGAATTTTTTACTGTAAAGTTTAGTTTTTTTGTTCTTAGGCCAAACTATAAATAACTTTTTGGTCAATCATAAAAACCTAATCAAATCGATGGTTAAGAAAGATACTAAACTTTACTAATCTTATTGTATTATCCAAGTGTTTAGTGTTGGAGATTGTACTCCAAATTTTTAATGCCGGAAGTTAAATAGTTTAATTTGTTGTAATTTATCTTAATATTGCGGTTACAATATGCAGTGAAGTAAGTATAAATGGCTAGTAAATTACTTATGTCTAACAGTATATCCACTTTGTCCAGTGTATCTGTTTCTGTAGATACTGCTAAAAGGGTAAATGTTTCAGGAGCATCAAACAATCAAAACTATACTCAAGAAAAGATGAAATCTTTGTATCAAACAGATCAACAAGTTAAGTTGCTCCATCTTGAGGCAGAAGTAGAAACTCTACTTTTGGAATTGCGGACTATCAAAACAAGAAACTTAGAAATTTAGTCCCAAAAGTTGAAAAAAAATTCAATTAATAACAATCGTGAATAAATAAATGATTAGTAAGCTTGAAGAATCAAAAATTAGATAGTAGCAGTAACCAAATCAATTAATTTACTTTGATAATGACAATACTGTGATATGACAACAAAAGTTTTGCTACAGTGCTATTGTGTACAAAATTGCCTAAGATATACTAAACTTTAGTATGTCTTAAGGATTTATGTAAAAGAAGCAGTCAGCGGTCAGCACTCAGCAATCAGTAGGATAGAACCCCGTTCCGCTCCGCGAACATTTTTTTTACGCCTTCGTTCGCGGATCATTCCTTTAATAAAGGGGATATTAACCCCTCCTCAACCATCCTAGTTTTTATATATAAAGCTGGGAATTCCTTGCGGAGTATTCTGGTACGGAAATGCTAAAAGCTGATAGCTACTTAACTACTTTATGTGGTTAAAACTGCCAGCAAAATATCTGTGCTGGCGTTTTTTTTCGGAATCATAAATCTACTACATAATACCAAATTGATAAATGTTTGCTACGAATAACTTTCTAGTGTCGCTACGCGGAAGTTAAAACTCAAAAGTATTGATTAGTAAAGCTTTTAAGATTTTTTAACTGGTTAGTTATTTCTGCCATCTTGCACTAGGTGGTGCAGTGTTAGTTAAATTATTAATTGTTAGCTATTAATTATTAATTATTTACTAGCCAGTTTATTTGTAACCTTCTTTTTTCACCCTTGGTATAACTACAAAAAAATACGGAGAACTTAAATAATTTATGACAGTATCAATTGCAGAATCTACTAATGAAAATTCTGAGATTAGAAATGAGCAATTACAACTAAAAGATATTGTAAAATCCCTGCCTCGTGAAGTTTTTCTCAAAGATCAAAGGAAAACATGGACAATGGTAGCGGTCAATATTTTTATGGTCGTATTAGGTTACTGGGGACTAACAATTGCACCTTGGTTTTTATTGCCCTTACTCTGGGTTTTCACTGGCACAGCATTAACTGGGTTTTTTGTTATTGGCCATGACTGCGGTCATCGTTCTTTTGCTAACCGTAGGTGGGTCAATGACCTAGTCGGTCACTTGGCCTTTTTACCTTTAATTTATCCGTTTCATGGCTGGCGAATAGGCCATAATTATCACCACAAACATACAAATAAAATGGGTGAAGATAATGCTTGGCAACCTTGGTATCCAGAAGATTATGGGAATGCAGGTAGCTTGATGCAGTCAGTATATCGGTTTATGCGTGGCAAATTTTGGTGGTTAGGATCTGTTGCTCACTGGGCAGTTGTGAATTTTGATTGGAGAAAATTTCAGGGTAAGGATAGTGAAGATGTCAAATTTTCTACATTAGTAGTTTTCGGGTTTGGCGCGATCGCCTTTCCTTTGCTTATCGCTAAAGTTGGTCTGTGGGGTCTGGTCAAATTTTGGTTGATGCCTTGGTTAGTTTACCATTTCTGGATGAGTACATTTACTATTGTTCATCATACAGTACCAGAAATTCCTTTTACTCCTGTAGAAGAGTGGAATGAAGCAGAGGCTCAATTATTTGGTACAGTGCATTGTGATTATCCCCGGTGGGTAGAGTTTCTTTGCCATGATATTAATGTGCATATTCCCCATCATGTCTCTACAGGAATTCCTTCATATAATCTGAGGAAAGCACATCAATTTTTGAAAGATCAATGGGGAGATAAGCTTTATGAAACTAAGTTTTCTTGGTCTTTAATGAAAGAGATAACAGAGAAGTGTCATCTGTATGATAAGACTAAGTTTTATCTGACTTTTCAAGAGTATGATGCTCAAAAAGTTTCCTAATAGGTATCTCCAGAAAAGTTTCTCAAATCCTTATCGCACCGTTCCAAAATCAGGATTTTTTGAGAGGTCTATTAGTTTGAATTAGCAGTTAGCGGTCAGCTATCCTCCTCAGTCGAAACTGTGAACTTCAGCTTTTAGCAGCTCTAGGTTAAAGTACCTTTCTAAGCTAAAAAAAACAATCTTGCTGAGTGCTGACCGCTTTTTTATTCAGGAATATAGCACTATAAGAATTGGTTAGGACATTTTTCAATGCTAAAACCCTTTTATAGTTTACTATTCCCTATTCTCTATTCCCTGGCACGTAGTGCTATATCATTTTGAGTTTTAATCCAAGCTTATGTCGCAACGAAAGTGAAGTAGAAAGCAAACTAATTGTTAGTTATCTACTGCCAAAATTGGGATACGATATCGAACATTGGCATCAAGAAGTAACATTTGGTAGTATCCGTTTAGACTTTTTATCATTTGCTGTTCAGAAACTACCTTTTCGTCTCAATGCAGAATCTCCATTGAGTTTAGTTATGGAGGCAAAACATCCAAGACAAAATTTAGACCGCCATCAACGAAAACTCAAGCGTTATTTAACAAGTATGAATGTGAAATATGGCTTGTTAACTAATGCTAAAGAAATTAGAATTTATCAAAGAGTAGGAAATGATATTGAGTTAGTTTTTAGTTGTTGGGGAAGCGAAGTTGATAAAAAAATAGAAGAAATTAAAGCATTAATAGGTCGAGATTATTTAGGGCAAAATCAGAATTATCAGACAACAGAAATTACTGACCAACAAGTCAATAAAAATACTATTAAATTAATTAATGAGACACAAAAGCCTGGAAACGAAGAGAATGAAAATCAGGCGATTGCTCCTCAATTTGACACTAAAAAAAATATTAGTAATGCGTCGGAATATCGGGCAAAATTAGTAAATATTGAAACAGATTATAATCTAATTGATCAAAGTAGAATAAATCCTATGAAAGTAATTGCTGTTTATCACAATAAGGGTGGCGTAGGCAAAACAACAACAGTAGTTAATCTAGCTGCTGCTTTGAGTAAAAAAGGTTATCGAGTTTTGGTGATCGACTTAGATAGTCAAGCAAATACAACATTTGCTACAGGTTTAGCTAAATTTGATGATGAAGAAAATGATAATTTAAAAGATAAATTTATTTATCATGTCATCAGAAATCCCAAGAGGTTTACCATCGCTGAAGTCGTTTACAAATCTCAGTTTAATAATCCTGAAATTGATGTCATCCCCTCTCATATCACTTTAATGAAATGGGAAAAAGAACTAGCAGAAATCGATGCAGCAAAAACAAGATTAAGAAAAAAATTATTAGATGCTAAAGATAATTATGATTTTGTAATTATTGACACACCACCTTCACTAAATCTTTATGCTAGGATAGCTATGATTAGTACAGATTATCTTATAATACCTTCTGACTTGAAAGCTTTTGCAAATACAGGATTGACTAATGTTAAAAATTTCATTGAAGAAGTGAATGAATTTAGAGAACAAATGGTGATCCCAGAAATTAATATATTAGGTGTTTTACCTTCCAAAATTCCTACTAACAGTAGATATATTCAATATACTTTACCTCGTCGCAAAGCAATTATTCAAGAACGTTATAATTTGCCACTGATGAATAGCTGTATTTTTCAAAGAGAAGATTTAGCTAAATGTCTAGATAGAACTATTTTGATAGATGATATAGAAGTTCCTAATCCTAAATCGATTTTTGACTACAAATCAGATGAACCTTCAGTAGAAGAATTTGAAAATTTAGCAACAGAAATTATTTCCAAAGTATGAGCGATAACATAAACTTCTCTACTTCCTTAGTAGACCTAGATAATATCACTTCAAAAGTTGATATTTCTGAGTTTTCAGCAGATAAAATTGATAATATGGCTAACTTAATTATGACTGTAGGAGGCGTGGTTAGACCTATTATTTTGAAAAGAACAGGTATTGAAAGTTGTGAAATTGTCACAGGTAATTTTGAGTATTATGCAACTATTAAAGCATCAGAAATAGACCCAGAACATTCAGGTATGATTAGGGGATTTATTATTACAGAAAAACAGGAAGAAAACATCATAAAACAACAGGAAATTTTGAGAAGTTTAGAGACTCCAATAGCTGAAAATCTAGAAGTTACTTCTGACGTTCGAGATAGTCAAGTTGACTTAACGAAAATGTTTAATAATTTGACAAAAGAATTAAATAGTCAACTGGATAAAAAATTGCAACCAATGACAACAAAATTAAACGAATTAGCAACGAAATTTCAAGCAGAAAATAATACAAATACTATCCAAAAACAGCTAGAAGTTTTGTTTACTATAGTCGATCAACTATCTAATAAAGTAGAGGAAATACAAAAACAGCCAGGTTCTAATTTTCAACCACCTCCAGCAACAGTTTCAGTACATAAATTGAATTTACTGGAGGCAAACAAGACAGAAATTGAAGAAAAATTGAGCGATTTAAGAGTAAACTATAAACAAATTACAGCAGCGTGGAATGCTATTCAGAAGTGGAAAACATCTTATGAAGACCTAACTTGGAGAAACCTTGAGCAATTAGCAAAAAGCAAGGATAAAAAATTGAAAGTTTCGGGCTTTGGTAAAACAACTTACGATAAACTCAGAAAAATAGCAGAGATACCAAAGTAGGTTTTAGCGATCGCATCCCCATTATAAATATGGTTTGCTGAAAAAAGCAAAGTGTGGGGGGTGGGAAGTGTGGGAAGAAAGGGAAACAGAGAAAGTAGAAGGAATAATTGTTCTTTGATTTTTCTGTTATAATCACCCCAAAATTCTCACTTTTTAAGGGTTCGGGATTAAAACAGGCGCATTTTTTTAGATTCTAAAAAGGCTAAAATCTTTATTTAGCAGTGATTTGAGATTTAATCAGCAAGCCCTAATTAGGGTTTGCTGATAAAAGTCTTTTTTTCAGAGGAGGAGCCAGAATTTCCTGCGGAATGCTCCGCAAACAGGAGGAGTGGGAATTATAGAAGAATTAGTCAGAATAATCGTCCCAATATTGTTCTCCCATAGTCTCCCAAAATACTAGCTTTTTGCAGCTCTTTAGACCTAAAAACTTGCACTTTTTTCAACTAAAAAATGCTAAAATTTTTACATATCAACGCTTTGATATTTAATCAGCAAGCCTTAATTATTAATTATTAATTATTAATTATTAATTGTTGAATCACCCCCATCAAAAAAACTCTGACACCTTTCCCTCTGAGGACAAATATCGCACAAATATTCATGCTCCGTCCGTGGAGGTGGATCGGGTTGAAACTCCTCCCACTTTAACCACTCTCGCATATCCTGCAACTTAGCAGGAACTAAACTCTCAACCACATTCTCTAACTTTTCCCATGAGTAATTATACTCTGCAAATTCAGGCAAAACCCAATAAATAACCGCATCAACAGGCACTTTTTTCTTTTGCTTAAGTAGAAAACTATACAAAGCAACCGCCACTAGCTGAGACGATACTTCTACAGTTTCATAAGTCTGATAATTAACCACAAATAAACGACGAGATTCAAAATCAAAAATTAAATTACTAACTTTTCCCGTTAACTTTTGAGTTTTACCATCTGCTATTTTAAAAGTATAATCTAGCAGTATTTCCCTGGTCATTAATGTACGACGAACTACAACATTTTCATGACAGTAACGTCGATTTTTAACAATGATTTTAGATATATTTAAAATTAGTTTAGTTAATAGCTGCCAAATTTGATAGAATGCTGTTGCTAGACTAGAATCTTTTGCAATTTTTGTGTCCAAATAAGGAAAGAAAATTAACTCATAAAATAATTGTTGTATTTGATGAGCGATCGCCTCTACCATCAACTCCTCAAACTGCCCCTCAAATAAAGCTTGAATCTTAGACTCCTGCCTAATCATATTCATCAACTGATTGGCTAAGTAGAGAAAAGCACTATCAATTTCCTGAATATAATCTTTTGACAAAAACAAATGCTCGCCCCCAAAACGTTGTTTCAGATAAAATAAACGTGGGCATTCAAAAGCAACTTTTACATTTGTAACACTGAATGGCGGAGACTGTAGTTGAGGTTTATTAGTTATTGGCATTGACAAACTATCCTGATTTTTCAGGTTTTTCAGCAGTTAATATCACTAAGAGATTGAATGTATCAGGAAGTATGGAACAGGGAATAGAGGAGTGTTCTGAATACAGTGACAGCTCCCGTCGCTAAACTCTTGCGAGCTATAGCACGGGCTTCTCGTTGACTCCCGGCAACCCGTCAGACATTTCACATTAGCGAAGCGTCTCCGCAGGAGAAACTCTGGTTTTACTTCCCCGTGCTACCCCACCGGAGAAGGAGTAGAGATTAATTTCTCGCTCTACCTACGTTCCTTGAAAGTTTTACATACAAGAGGCTGTACCTTGAATGCACAATTCCTTGTAAAACCCCCTACCTTCAGTTGTCTAGGTTCGTTTTGTAGGTGGCGGTTAGCTCTTGAAATAACTTTACCTACATCATTTATTTTAGCAGCATTTTGCCCACCATTCATCCCATCGCTAATCCGGAAGGATATAGCGCGGGGCTTCTAGCGGTTGGTGCTAAAGATATTTTATATTTGTCAGCATAACTGATAAAGTCTGAATATCGATACACTATTCTGTCAGGGCTGTTTCATTCTAAATTTTCGCGTTTCTCTCAAAACCTGATGAGGAGAAAGTTATGGCCAGTTCTACTTCTTTGGGTGAAAAGTCAACTTTTAATCATAAATTAAAAGCCTCCATCCCCGTGTCTGGTTTGTCTGGTGCGTCCCCGTATCTATAGAGAATAAAACACTCCTGCTATTCTGTCATGCTTATTTTAATCCATGGACTCCTTCACACTTTGAGCTGAATATCGATCCATAATATCTTAATATTGATTTTACAAATAGTGTCTAAAAATTTTTCAAAAGTTCATCAATTTTAGCTACTAAATATTAATTTTCATCGATCATTCCTAACATTATATTCTATGTTCATTATTAACTAGGAATAAAACAAATCAATTGTCGATCTAATTTTGATGTAGGAGTCATATTTTTGATTTTCTGTTCTCCTTCAAGCTCTTCAATAATTGTATCAATTTTTGACTGCTCTATATTGACAAATTTATCTAGTATATTCTCAATTATGTTTTTGCGTTCCATAAAACATTGTGTTTCAATTAAATTTACCACAAAATCCTTCACCTCATCTAAATCTGAATCACTTTTCTGTTCTTGACTATCTGCTAGATCGACTACAGATAAATCTTGCAATAAGCTACAGTCGTTGAAAATTTGTGATTCACAAATTATTTCTTCTAACTCTTTGAGACTAATAACCTTACCTTCTATAGTTAATTCATTTGCGAGAGCAGCATTTACCAAACTATGGTATGTAGCTAAAAAATATACAGATTCCAGATTTGGCTGAATATGAAGATTTTTCAATCTACCTTTAAAAATTTTTCTATATATTTTATTGCTCATATTTTTAGCATTTCCCACCTCAGCAGCTCTCACTAAATATAAGCTTTGACATAACTTTTGACCCACCACCTTCTGGCAACCATTCATTGTATTATAAAAACTATTCATATTTGGATCTTCTGTCCAAATCACACCAATTATTTCCTCATTATTTTGTTGTTTATAACTCAAAGAATGACTAGCATATTTGCCACTTAATAATTTAGTTTTTACCTCCTGAAATTTCACAGCATTTAATACTTCTTGTAGCATTTTAATCAATTCTGGTGCTGCTAGATCGGTAATTTTATTGATTTTTTTCTTAGTTTTTCTATATTGATCTTGCCAAATCAACTTAAAAGTCGCTAATTGTGTTTCTGGTTTTAACTCTTGAGAATTTTCTGGATCATCTAATAATTGATTTTTATATCGATCGTATTCCTTACGTCCCAATTCTAAAATATTGCGAGGTAGAGTTTTACCCCTAGGAAATTTTTCTTCTAATATTTCTGTTGACAAAGGAAATATAGGTGATTCAGGCTTGGGTTTAGCCATAAAATGCAAAGAGCTCAAACGAGCTGCTAATAAACATTCTCCTTGTGCTAAAGTAATCGGCTTTAAATGAAAATATCCAGCATTTACTCTAGCTTTATCTGCAGGTTGAATCAATTCAGAATTTTGTTTCCAAGTACTCGTAATAATACTAATAATGATCAAAAAATTTTGTGGATAATGAGTATGAATACTAGAATTAACATTAAATAAAGCTTGCAAATCCAAAGAACCATTTAATAACCGAGGAATATTATCAAGATTATCAAAACATAAAACAATAGGTTGAGATGCAGCCGAAATAATACCCAAATTAGTCATAATTTTCTGAGCAGAATCTTCAGAGTCTATACTATTTTTAATCCCCAAAGATTTTAAATCATCTTCGTCC
This sequence comes from Okeania sp., assembly GCF_983059655.1. Lineage (NCBI taxonomy): Bacteria > Bacillati > Cyanobacteriota > Cyanophyceae > Oscillatoriales > Microcoleaceae > Okeania > Okeania sp. The sequence continues at coordinate 10,972 of NZ_CEZPJD010000010.1, read as the reverse complement.
AAATCATCCCCCCGTAACCACTCACAGGCAATCGATATGTAATTTGGATTTAACAGATGATAAAGGGCGCTGAAAAAATCATTAGGATTATAAATTCCAGAAGCATAAATACCTTTGAGATTTCTAATAAATACTCTTCTTTCACCAATAATTTTTTTCAGTAAACTACTATTTTGGAAAGCCAATAAACCTTTTAACCATAGTAACAACTGAGAATCTGTTTGACCTTCCGGAGTTTTCATCAGAGAATCTACTGTTTGACGCAGAATATGACGCCAAATGTAATCACTATCAGGCCAGGGATCGATATAGACAAAAAAGGCTTTTGTGTTGAATAATTTTTTGATTCTCCCTAAAAGATAACTTTTACCAGACCCAGAGTCACCAGTCAGTATCAATGTTCGGGGACGATGTTCTTGGGCAACCTGCTCTAGTACTGTTTCTACACCGGAGATAATATTTTGATGGATAGAATCAACATTTAGGGTAGGATTTTGTTGTTCCTGCCAAAAATTAATAGTATAAAGACTGACTGGGTCAAAAGGATTAACTTCTCCTTGAATAATCCGATCTATAGATGCCATAGTTATAAACTGGTAAGATTTTTTGGTAGAGTTAGAGAATTACGATAGCAGATATAGGAAAATTGGTGTTGCTGAAGCGCGTGTATGATATTAATCTTAATTACCAGGAAAGGCAAAGGGCAGGAAGTAGAAGGCAGAAGGGAATTGTTCTCCCTCTGCCAGTGACCGAAAGGAACAAAGGTTTAACGAAGTCAGAAGTCAGAAGTCAGAAGTCAGAAGTTATCTTTGTAACGGGGATTTGAGCAAGGCTCCAAAAATATTGCGCCTTAAAAGGCGGGGTTTTAGACCCATGTTATTTTGATAAAACCCCATCCTCAATGTCTACAATTGCTTGGGTTCAGAAACCCTATCCAATTGTTCCTTCTGTCCTCAGTACTCAGCATAGCTGCCTTCGTTTATTCATTAGACATCTGGTGATAATCAAAAATAAAATCAATCTCATACGCACAAATCATCAATTATTTCCTCCTACTCCCTACTCCCTACTCCCTACTCCCTCTTTTCCGGAGAGGTCTATTTAGAAGTCACCCATCTGTGGCTTCCAGGAGGGAGAGGATCGAGTCAGGAGGGAAAAAAGGAGAAGGTTTTTTGTTCCCGCTCTTATTCGTTAGCGTAGCCCCTTTGAAGAGGCACAAAACATCATACCTCAAATCACCAACCCTGAAAAATCTAGTAGGGAATGATAAAAAATAAACTTCCGCCAATATCTTGAGGTATACCTGCTTCAATTTGTTCTGGAGTGTAAGAGCTGACTTCTTGTAAGGAGCTTAATTCTATTTGGTCACTTTTTTCTAGACGGTAAAGTGCTAAGTCTAGTTCTTCTCTAGATAAAGGAGGTTGTAATTTGTGTCGCAGATGAAAAATAGGTAGATAGTTATTTGTGCCTAGATTTTGGTCTAGGTCTCGAATCACAGCTAAAATCTCAGAATCTGTAGGTTTGTCAGGCATTTGGGAAAACTGCTGTTTTTCTTGTTGAGGGAGGTAAAGTGAAAAGTTGCTACGCATTAAATCAAGATAGTCGCTTAACATTTTTAAAGATATCTCTTTTGCAGTACTGCCAGAAGAATATTCTTGGCACAAAAATTTCTTTCCTTTTTCTGTCAACCAGACATCTTTGATTTTTTGATCGATAACTTTAATCAAACCTTGCTCTAGTAAGTCTGTGATAACAGCTTTCCTATAGCTACTATCAAGACCAGTCTCTGCTGGAGAAATAGCACCTTTAGTAGTAGATTTCAAAACTTTCAATTCTTCTGTGGTGAGTGAATTAACAGCTTTTTTATTATTTAGGAGTGATTTTCCTTTGGGTTTTATATTAATTTTTGTAACTTCTCGAGTAAATTTTACCAACCCTCGATCGCCAAGTCTAGAGCAAATTTGATTTTTATCAGAGACCTTCATTTCAGACTCTAGGTTGATTTTCGTAATAGATACTTGATAATTTGGATAGCCCAGTAATTTTAACAGAAATTTTAAATCTTTAACATCCATGCGATCGTCTTTTCCTCACTTGCAAAAATCAGCCCATTAATATTATTATTAATCAGATAGGTACCCCTTGACTATTTTGTGCAAAAAAGTTAAAAAATAACTTCAGACACTTGAATAGAGTTATGCGATCGCTCTCTGATATGGCCAGAAAATTTACTGCCATCAGTTAATTCAGTTCAGAGCAATTTAAGCCGATCGCCATTCCTACAGTCCAAACTGGGCAATACCTAGTTAAATTGTAGTATTAATATTGATAACTGCAACAAAAGGTAGTAAGTGTTCGCTGAGTTCATAGCAAAAAATCAATTGCTACTAAGATCGTAATTAATTGTCTTCCATAGTAAATGAAAGTATGCTAAAGTAACTTTGTGAAAGTAAAATCTGGGTAATAAAAAAAATATACTAAGGCATAGCAAAAACCAACAAGCCAAAAAAAGTAATGTTGGAGATCGTACTTAACTTATAACTGTATGAATTTCTAGCCTAAAAATTAATTATAATTTCCCAGATTATGCAATAATCATAAGTCCTGTTTGGCATAACTAGACAATTTGCGAACTCCCAGCACCTAATTCTATTTGATCAAACTGTGATGAAATTTATGATTTTCCCAATAGCTGTAATAGCTGAAATCTTGAATTTCTCAAAAGTGATAAAGAGGAGTCACAAAGAAAATGTCACCGGGAGAATGCTATCTAGGCAGTATTAGCCCAAAACCTTTATTTGATTTTAGGAACCAAGGAAAAGTTGTAAGCAAATGGTTTCATCAACAAAGCGAAAAAATCGACAAGAAGATTTACCAGTACAACCAGTAAGTTTGGAATTAACTCCCATATCCAAAATTACTGTACCAGACTCTCAGGTGAGAGATATTCCTGCGGAAAGATATAAAGCCCTAGTTAAAAGTCTTTCTGAACAAGGGAGTAACTTAATCCCATTAATTGTCAGATTAACAGAGAATGATGATTCCGAGCAGCAGTACGAAATCGTTCGTGGTGCTGATTGGTATCAAGTTGCAAAAGAAGCTGAAATCAAGGAACTATGGGCCTGGATTTATGAAATGACAGATGAACAAGCAAGGATAGCTGTGGCAGAAATAGAGCAGCTAACTAAACCACCTGTTATAGAAACACCAAACTTTGAGAATCTAATGCAGCAACTTGAGGTATCATTCGATAAAAAAGTAGATTCTCTCACAAAAAAAATCGATCAATCTATCAAGAAAAATGAGGAGGTACTCAAAAAACAAGTAAAATCTTTGCAGGATCGAGGGACGGATGTTGTTCAGATTGAACAGCTCAAAAATTTGATTACAAATCTAGAAAATTCAGTTAACGATAAGGTAGAAAAATTGGCAAGAAAAATCACAAGTTCAACAACAAAAAAAACAACTTCTAACTCTTTATCTGGAGTGAATGTGGACTTATTATCAAAGCAACTTGACGATCTCGATAAACAAATAGAGAAAAAACTTGAAGGAATTGTCAAAACAATTAATCAGTGCTCCCAGTCAGTTCAAGATATGGAAGATGACTTAAAAACTCAAGTATCTGCAGTTCGACGTCAATTACAGACAATACCAGATGTTGATTCTACTGAAAAAGTTGCAGCTAAAACTGAGACAGCACGTAAGACAACAACCAAAAGTAAACCAAGTTCTACAGGTTCATCGAGGTCTAAGGCCAGTACAACAAAAACTACTACTAGAAAAACTAAAGCCCAAGCAGCTCCTGTAGAACCAGAAGTTCCCATGGATGATTATGATACCAAATCACTCAGGCAACTGAAGAAAATCGCCCAAGAGCGGAAACTTCGTGGCTATGCGCGTATGAAACGTCCTGAAATTCTCAAAGCTCTCCGAGAAGCTGACGCTGCCAGTTAAGACTAAGTGCTGCTGGCAGAAGTGTTAGAAAGCAAAGTCAAATAATTGGACAAAACTAGATCGGTACTCGCAAAAAACCAATTGTTAGCTAAGTTTGTATAAAGCTAAAACCAAGCTAACACAGAAAAATAGTAGGTAAGGTTCCCAGAGATATGAAGCTTGGGTCAAGTATCGTGGTAAAGACTATAGTACCTCAGTTCTCACAAGAAGTGGAAAATTAATCTCCAAAACTCAAATATTATTTTGGGTAAATTGGGATAAGTTTAATAGAACGGTAATTACCTATCTAATAAGTCAAGAGTTACTTACTGATAACAAATCGGGTAATTAACTTTTGACTTTGAACTGTAGAAAGTACGAGTATAAATATATCTCGATATAGACCAGCTTTTAAGACCATTTTGCCAAGCTTAACATCTTGAAGATCGCTCATCTAAAACCCGAGGTAAAATGGAATCTACTAACTAATGTATAAGTAAGGCTTAATTCACATTTTCTTATGGAACAAGCTACTCAAGAAGTTTTAGTTGTTGGATACCCTAAGAGTGGAAATACTTGGTTGACTCGATTAGTTGCTGAATTAATTTCATGTCCGGTTAAAAGATTTTTCGGACAGCCTGGTAATCCCGAAATAGCAATAGAAGGCAGTAATCATCAATCCAATGATATAGAACCCATTTGGGATCTTTTTTTTCGACAATCAGGCGATCGCCAATCTCTTAAGCAGCAGTCGAACAAAACAAAGATTGACCTTGGCTGTGGCATTTTCTAAGGTTCTTTTCCTACGGAATGCTCCGCAAACAAAATTTTTTGCCAAGCTTTTGCATCTTTCCATCCAGGAGTAGGTTCTTTCTATCACCCACCTTGCTTTAACTGGGATAAATCCTGTTTTTCCTTGCTTTTCTTTCTGTGCCTTCGATGGTTTGGGCGAGAGTTTAAATCGAATCTTGGTCATAATAGCTGGATAAATTTTTTTCAACTCCTGTATTAATTTTTCCGGGTGATATCCATTATCAAGAAGGATGGTGATTTTAGGAATATTGACCGGTTTAGACTTAAAATAATCAATGTTGTCAGACAACATTTCAATTAATCCCACATCATCAGACACTGATGCCTTGGTACAATGGGCAAAAAAGGGAAAGCCTAGACTATCTACTGCGTTCCGGTCTCTTAATTCCGTTAGTAGCCTTGTAAAAAAAATCATGCATGAGTCTACACCAGCATTACAAGTATTTTTCACCGCTTGTGAATCAATAATGATTAGAGTCGTCCCCGATCGCTTTTTTTTTTACTTGTTGGCGTACTTTGGCGTGCAATACATCTCTAATTTTCTCAATTACTCCTTCCAATACGCCACTGTTTGTAATGCCAGAATACTGTAGAATAAGGAGGTAACTCCAGGGGAAATCACACCAGTTGCAACCATTCTTGAGCTGGTAGAGAACACCATCCAATATTTCTCTTTTGCTCCATTTAGGGGGTTTAGTTCTTTTCTTTTTGGGCAGCAGTGGTTCAATTAAAGCCCACTCGCTGTCTGTCAAGCTACTTGAGTATGGCATTTTCTATCCATTATACTCTCTCAGAAAGATCCCAAATGGGTTCTATAAGGAGAGATGGATTTTGGAAGAAAGATAACCTCAAAAATTACGAAACATTTAATATTGAAGAATATGATATCTACTCTAGTTTTAGTTAATAAAAATTGGCCTGTATCATTACTAAGCCAATATCAAGTAATCATCATTTTATAGAAAGATTGATCGAGTGGCGATCGCTAAAAAATTATACCTAGTGCAGGATGGCGGAAATAACTGACCAGTTATAAAATCCTAAAACAATTACAAATCAAAAATGATTGACCTTTGACTTCCGCATAGCGACACTAGTTATTTTCAACTTAAGTAGTTGCTTTTCTAACTCGATCGGCATAGTCTTGAGGGCGAACTTTCCTAAAACTTTGCAAAGCAAATTGTCGTAAATTTAAGGGTAGGTAAGATAGTACTAAAGCAAATTTAGTCTTGGATGAAGTTCCTAGTATTTGACTTGATTCTTGTAGTAATTTTCTCCCTTTAACACTTTCACCCTTTTCAATTAATCTAATTCCTAGAATTTGTTTTGTCTCTGCTAACTTAAATAAACGTGATTTTTCTAATTTCTGGTCGTCAAATTTGTAACTATTAATACAGAAAGTTTTAGCAGATAAAAAGTGAATATCTTGTTTTAAACTGGTTTGAAGATTATGAAAACGATATTCCATCAGATATTCTGGAATAAAATATCCAACTTTTCCTATTACTGCTAATCTGACCAGCAAATCAAAGTCTTCACATCCATCTGCTTCAGGCCGCATATAGTCAACTTCTTGTAGGCAAGAGCGACGAAACAAAGTTGAACCCACCTGCAAACTTTGGTATTCAAATGTTTCTTTAAGCAGGTTAGGGATAATTCCTTGCTCCAACTTATCCTTTCCCCACTTAGCTGCATTCTCTCTAGTGGCATCTTCTTCCCGTTCACTTTTTTCATTAATAACCCAATGACTTGTACAGACAAAATCTACATTTTGCATCTCATCTAATACTGCCACAGTTTTCTCTAAAAACTCTGGAGTCAAGGCATCATCATCATCAAATTTGATAAAATAATCTCCTGTAGCAGCATCAAAACCAGAACGCATATTTTTACTACGTCCAATATTTTGAGGATGCTGAATGTAGTGAATTCTAGAGTCATTCCACTGACTAACTACTTCAGCAGTATTATCTTTTGAACCATCATCAGTTATGATTAATTCAAAATCATCATAAGTTTGATTCAAAACACTATTTACTGCATAAGGCAGCAAATTCGCTCGATTATAAGTGGGAATGCAAACGCTAACTTTTACCATAATAAATTACATAATTTCAATAGATAATTAACCCAGTATTGAATGATAAATAATGGTTAAATTGCTACCAATCATTTCCTAATTCATTAAAGATTCTGTATCGGGAATATGACCAAATATTTTCTCTGAATATTCAAATATTTCCTGATTAAAAAACTTCTTGTATTGAGGGTTATCGACTACTTTTTGCCATCGATTTAAGACATCCATTGATGTTGCTTTGTTATTAAATTTTTTTCCTTCAAATGAGCTACCTCCACCAAAACTCGTTACCCGATCTATTCCTGCATCAGAAAATGCTATTTGCAGTTTATCAGTAATGTTTCGCCGATATTCAACATCAGCAAACCATTGATTATAATTGACACAAATTTTGTTGTGCTTGAGATAATTTGTTTCTCCTAAATATTCTTTTGCATAATCGATCCATAAATCAATCATGGTTTTATTCGGAGAATTTACTGATAAAAAATGCGTCGCCTTAGAAGATATCTTGAGTCTACTTGCAAAAAGATTAAAAGGGTCTCTAATAATAAGTAAATCGTATCTCGTAGCACTTTTTCCTAAGTATAGATCGTGATTACGCTCGAATTTATCGCTTGCTATCTGCTCCAAGGGAAAATCTTCATAGCTATAAATCAAACAATCTCTTTTAATAAAATTTCCCTTAGCTTGTTGGCGGTTATTTTCTATTGCCCATTTATGTTCTGGAAATTTATCTCGAAGATTTTCATACTTATAGCGGTAGGGGTTTTGATTGGCTACAACATTATTAATAAATTCCACTTTACCCTCATGTTGACTTTTGACCCAGTTAATAATTGCATGATTCCCAGTTCGCTTCATGCCTGCTACTCGAATTTCCTTTTGATTAACTATTGCTGAAAGTTTGTGTTGCTGGGTAATAATTCTGATCAAATCTTCAAGATTATGTGCGAGAAAACGTTTACCCTTCTTCAAGGCTAGATTTGGTTTTTTTAATGCTTTGACTATCAGTGACTTTTCCACCATAAAATCTATTTGTAAAATTAAAATATTCAAAATCTAACTAAAATTCATAATATAATATTGCCATTAAATATAATAAATTACCTGTATATAAAGAAAAATCTAGAGGAACTTACTAACTGTATGCAAATCCTAATGCTTTCCTCCACCTTTCCTTATCCTCCCAGTCGAGGTGGTACTCAAGTTAGAACTTTTAATCTACTCAAATATTTGAGTCAAAAACACTCTGTTACTTTGGTAACACAACGGTCTCCAGATGTCAATGACTCAGAAATAGATTCATTGCGGTCTTATGTAGAAGAGTTGGCCGTATTTCCGCGCCCCCAAGAACCAAATCAGGGAACATTAGTAAAACTAAGACGTTTTAGTAATTTTCTGATTGAAGGTACTCCACCAAGTGTTCTTTCTATATATTCACCAGCAATGCAAAATTGGGTAAATGAGTTTGTGGCAGCAGGTAAATGTGAGGCCATTACTTGCGAACATTGTGTGAATGAAATTTATATTCGCCCGGAATGGCAACAACAACTAAAAACTCTAGTTAATGTCCATAGTTCGGTTTATGGTACTTGTAGGCAACAGTTAGAAACTGGCACAGCAGAAAAACCATTGCGAGATAGACTGAATCTTCCATTACTGCTTCGTTATGAAAAACGCTACTGCTCAAAATTTTCCTGTATAGTCGCAACAACTGAAGAAGACGGGAAACAACTGCAAGAGTTTAACCCCAATAGTCAAATATCAGTTATTCCTAATGGGGTAGATTTTTCTCAGTTTTCTTATCGAAGTAACGATCCAGGGGGACATCAATTAATTTTTGTGGGAGCTATGGATAATTTTCCTAATATTGATGCGGTTCGCTTTCTGACTTTGGAAATATTACCCAAGGTACAAGAGCGTTATCCTGATACAACTTTAGCTCTGGTAGGAGCGAGACCAGTACCAGAAGTGCAGGAACTTTCAACTTGCCCAGGAGTAAAAGTTACAGGTCGCGTACCTTCCATGGCAGAATATTTGCATCAAGCGACCGTTTGTGTGATTCCGATGCGTACTGGTTTTGGAATTAAAAATAAAACTTTAGAAGCAATGGCAGCAGGTACACCTGTTGTGGCCAGTGACCGTGGTTTAGAAGGTCTAGCAGTTGATGGTGCAAATACACCACTAAGAGCATTAAGAGCAAATCAAATAGTAGAGTATGTAGAGGCCATTAGCCGGTTATTTGAGGATGGGCAGTTGAGACAAACGTTATCAAAAAATGGGCGATCGCTCATAGAAACGGAGTATACTTGGGAAGTTCAAGGTCAGCGCTATGAGCAGGTATTGCTAGGATGATGAAAAAAAAGATTCACGACTCCAAAGCCAGTTACAATCAAGCTAAGTTTCCCAAAGTTACTAAAACAGCTCAGAAATCTGATTATCCTAGAAGTAAGAAAACTCCACAAATTAGCCGAATAACGTCTGTTTCTAAATCTAGACATCAGAGGAAATTATCTAAATCTCAAAAGTTTTCTTTAACATCCTTACCTTGGAAAAAATGGATTGTTGAATGGGCAGGGGTAAGTTTATTATTTGGTGGCTCTGGTTTAATGGCAATGGGAGCATGGATTAGTGTCAAGTTAATTTCTGACCCAAATGCTATAGTCTGGTTTAATCAATCATTACCACAGTGGACTCAATTTTATATATCTGGGAATAAATCTTTGCAAACTCTTGAGCAAATTAAAGTTAGTATCAAGGAGGAAGGGTTTAGTACCGGAGAAAATTTTTCTCTTCCCAGTACAACCGCAGATTCTGGTTCAGATGTATTAGTGCCAGTAATGAAGCAGATTGATTCTAGAGCTTCTTTACCCTGTGAAACTCCTTGTCGGAAATTAGTAGAGTTACGAGTCTATAAATCAATTTTGTCTGTTAACCAACGAGAAGGAAGTAAACCATATTTTCGATTAGTTAATACTTTACCACTTCAGGGTCCTGCTGAATCTTTTGTCATCTCATTTGTTATTGAGTCTGTCTCTGCTCCCCAAGGCTCAAATCAACCTTTACCTTTAACAACAGTACGTCGTTTTCAAGGCAAAGTTCCCGCTGCCGGAATTTGGTTTAGCGTCAGTGGTCAAAGATTACAAAACAATAAAACTATTCCTTATGGGCAAATTTTAAATTACAACCCTAAAAAAAATTACTTGAGTTCGATGTTGGAATGGAAAAGTGCAGCTGGTCAAGCTCCCATCTGGCAGGAAATGACAGGAGGAGGAGATCCAGAGTTGGTGGTTGAACAAACTGTGGGATTAGATCCTGATTTTGATATTTATTGGATTCAGCCACGAAAGTTTATACTTAATCCGATTGAGTTAGAGAAAATTTCTCTAGAGGAAACTCCTATTGAAGATAGTGATTATCGAGATACTCTCAGACTAGCTCGTCATGGTTTATGGTCTGGTGCTTTTGCTTTAATTCAACCTTTACGACAGAATTTAATCGATAAATCTCAATGGCCTGAAAAAGCACAAGCTCAATTTGATTTAATTAAATTTCATGCCAAAATTACAGAAGCTCAGGCGATAGCTTCTTGGGCAAGTCCAAGTCAAAAAGTTTTGGCTGGTTTAATTGATGGTCGTTGGCAAGAAAGTCTCAGTGTGTTTGAAAATAACTTGAGCAGCACTTATGATATTGGTAAATTACTGCAAAATGATACTGGTCGTCTCCGAAGTCGAGTTGATGCTGCTTTAAGGGTAAATCAAGCTGAAACTAATGCAATGGCTTGGGGTGCTTTAATTGTGGGAAGTCAAAAGGGGCGACGAAGGGCAATGTCGTGGTTAAAGAAGCAACCTCAGACTAGCGAGGAGGCAAAGGAAAAGATTGAGAAGTTATTGGATCAACTAGATGCTGCTTTTGCTCAGGAGGAGACTATACAACAGCAGAGAATTCAGCGAGGGGGGTTGTTATGAAGTCAGAAGTCAGAAGTCAGAAGTTAGAATTCAGGAGTCAGGAGTCAGGAGTCAGGAGAAGAGAAAAAGATAAATTTTTGGTAGTAGTGCATTGTAATTATGGCTTGCTGATTAAACCTATAGCGCTTTTCACATGGATAGACTACAGTTAGTATGGGCAACCCAAAAGCAT
>NZ_CEZPJD010000009.1:9094-32635 GCF_983059655.1 Okeania sp. | reverse complement strand
GAGCAGGAGGGAGAAGTTTCTGTTTATTTGGTTGATGGTTTGGGTAGTACGCGGGTGTTGGTGGATGAGAATGGGGAGGTTGTTGCTGGTTATACTTATGAGGCGTTTGGGGAGTTGATTAGTGAGAGTGGGGATGTTGAGAATAGTTATTTGTTTGCAGGGGAGCAGTTTGATGGGGAGTTGGGGCAGTATTATTTGAGGGATAGGTATTATGACCAGGGTGTGGGGCGGTTTACGAGAAGGGATGTTTATGAGGGACGTTTAAATGAGCCAATTACACTACATAAATATTTATATGCTCATTCTAATCCAACTAACCTTGTCGATCCTAGCGGGTTAGCACCACCATATACTCAAGAATTCGGTTATGGTGTAGAAGAAGTAATTCAACCCATATACAGAGCTGATCACCCGGGGGATACTGTCTATTTTGGAAGGCTCATAGATGGGCGTAAACCAGATATTCTCAATCGTACTCAAAAATTATTTAATGATATAAAGCCCCTCTCTCCAAATGGGATTCTAGAAGCAACAAGAGCTCTTGGTGAATATGCAATAACATACTGGGATCACTCGCCAGATATTTTTTGGAAGGCACCACCAGATGTTATTATTGCAAATGTGACGCGTGGCGTTTCAAGTCCCACACCAATCATAGCTTTTAATTTCGGAGGGGCTATTTTTTACACTGATGAGATGCATCTCTTAGGCAAAATACGGAGTATGTCGGTAGTTATGCCGCAAGATTTGCGTCAGTTGGCAAGAGATTTGATGCCTATAGCTGTTGTAGGAAGTGCTGTCTCAATAACTTCTTATTACACAGCGACAATTGCTCAATCAACTTCTATATTAGTTTCTGAGATAGTATTAAGAACGAGCCTTAATAGAGGCTTGCTTTTTGGATAAGTTCAACAGGACTTACACATCCTTTATATAGTGTGTTGATGTAAGTTCTGTTCAAAAAAATAACGATTACATCATTTTTCATTCAACAATAAGTTAGAGAGATGAAAAAAGAGACAAAAAACAAAAGTTTTACTTTGATAATTCAAGCTTTTAGTCATATTCAAGATGATAATGTCTTGAATTTACTTCACGCTTTTGTTCCTTTAGTTGGACTCAAAGAACTCCAAATAAAAGCCAAAATATGGTCTAGGGGTCGTAGCTTATATAAACGCTATAAAAGTGCAGAAAAATCAATGGCAAAACTCAAGCAACAACAATTTAATTCAGCAGATATTATTTATAATTTTCCACCATTTTGTGTGACTCCAAAAATCGAAATTTGTCAAATAAGACAGGAGTTAGAAATGTCTCCTACTAATACTCTTTGGGCAGATACTACTGACTATGAAGCTGAAGGTCATAAAGCAGAAGAACTTCGCATGAGTTATGAATCAAGAGAAATTAATCTTAGATTTAATAGAATAGAAAGATGTCCTACTTTAGCTATAACCAAAATCGAATTAAATAGTTGTTTGAAAAAAAATGATTTATACAAAAAAATACACGATTTGTTTGCTAACAGTTTTTCCCATCAACTCTTATTAAAACAGATAGGAGGATGTGCAGATATCTACGAACATAACATACCTTTTCCAATTTTAAATCTTCTCAGCGATTTAGGACCGTGGCCGAAAGCTTATCCTCTTTTAGAAAATTATTTTGACGATCTCCACCCTATTCTGATAGGAAAATTAAACCTTTGCAATAAAACAGCGGAAATATTAGGAAGCTCGGTTAATTTAAAAACTGTTATTTCAAATAACCAAAGCTCGAAAACAGGTGTTTTATACATTCCAGAAAAAATAATTTCTCAGAAGAAAGTAAGGGAATTAGTAAAACAATGCCTACTGCCCAAAGATGAATCTACTGCACATTGCAAGGCAGATCCAGACCTTGGAGAGTTTGAGCTACTACCTGCTAAAATTACTATTTTTACAGCCAAAAGGCTAAAAGAGCTTCGCGAGCAAAAAATGTTCCCAGTAAGTAAAAATTTATATGCAGTTCCTGTTATTCTTTCAAAATATTGCACAATGATAGATTTAGATCCCGATCATATGGTAGTCTATTTTGTAGATAGATATATAGCAGACCAACTTAAACAAAATATTGACAGTTTCTTTACAGAAATGACTGAAGAATTAATGATTTCCAAACGAATATATTTAGCTCATCAAAAAGCTTGGGAGCAAATAGGCTGTGTAACACTTATGTCATTTATTAAGGAGAAATATTTTAAATCTTTAATGTGAGTTAATGGTGTAGTTACTGCTATGGATTTATTTGAAGCTGTTAAAAAGCAAGATATTTCAAGAATTAGAAAAATTATAAATTCTGGATTTGATATAAACTTTAAATTTGGTGACAAAAAGAGAACTGCCTTGATGCTAGCTACTCTTGATAATAATTTCGACATTGTTTCTTTGTTGATTGAGCTAGGAGCAAATGTCAATGTAAAAGAAAAAACAGGAATGACAGCATTAATGTTGGCATCTGCTCGGGGACATTATAAAATTGCTCAATTATTGGTTGAGTCAGGAGCTAATATTAATATTCAAGATCAAACAAAATATACTGCGTTAATGTATGGGGTTGAGTGGCAACACTATAAAGTGATAAAAATATTGATTGAATCTGGAGCTAATGTTAACGTAAAAACCGAAGAAGGAATAACTCCTCTTTACCGCGCCGTAGAAACTTCTAACTTAGAAGTAATCAAAATATTACTTCTAGCAGGAGCCAACCCAAATGTCAACAACTCTAAAGGTCAGGGCTTATTTGTCTGGTCTTTTTATACACAAAACACTGAGATTGTAAAAACTTTAATTTTGTCAGGAGTTGATATTCATTCAAAGGATAAAACAGAGAAAACTCCTTTGCAAGCTGCTTCTGGAACTATGATGCCTGAAATGGTTAAAATTTTGCTTGAAGCAGGTGCTAAAATAACCGTAGAAAATAACTCACAAGTGCTATGGACAGCCATTAATGACGGAGCAGATGAAATTTTAAAATTGTTGATTGAAGCAGATGCCAACGTTCGCTCGCTCGTTCCAATGCCTGAATATGGCTTCACGGGTTTAATGTGGGCTACTTTTTTAGGACATACAAATATTGTAGAAATTTTACTAAAAGCTGGGGTTGATGTTAAGACGAAGAATAATAAAGGAGAAACAGCTCTAGATATAGCAATTTCAAAAGGTCATAATCATATAGCAAATATGTTGCTAAGAGCTTCAGAAAATAAAATGGGCGATCGGTAGTAAACGAATGAAATTGTACGCGCTTGGCGTAAATAATTGCCAGTCAAGGATTTGAGCAATCAAAACTTTGGAGACATTTCACAGTTGATAAATTTATCAGAAGACGCACCCACCATCGGGCATATAGAGCGCCGTTTTACCGATGATGGTCGTCTCGGTGGTTGGTTGACACCAGGAGAAGGTGAAATCGTATTTACCTATAATGATAACGGACAGCTAGAGACCGAAACTGACCCCAGTCAACGGGTGACGCGCTATACCTACGACAATATTGGTCGAGTCAAAACAGTGACAGACGAATCAACTGGTCTGATGACAGAATATCACTACGACAGTTTGCCAGACGGTATTGCCGACCCAGACCCGGATGTAGCAGATAATCTGTTTGGTCGTCAGAGCGGTCAGACAATACATTTGGATGCTGATACCAGCTATACAACTGCCGTTACTTATTATCCAGACGGACAAGTCAAATCTTCTACCGACGCTCGCAATAACACTACTTTCTTTAGCTATACTTCCACCACCACAACGGTACGGGATGCTTTAGCTAGGGAGACGATAACGGTGCGTTCGGATGCCTATGTGCCCACAGAAATTCAATTTGCTGATGGTACAACTCAGAGTAACCAGTATCTATTCGATAATAACCTCCAAGAAGCAGACGAATATCCCAGGGTTTTGACTGGTCGTGACGGATTTATGTTGAGCAAAAACGTCTTGATTATGTTGCAGCCAACAAAAAAAATTGTAAGAAATACCCGTGAGAAATGCTTCCAAAGTTTCAGTGAAATTGGTCAAAGGTTTATGAGCATAACGTTTTCTCAGGCCCCCCATTAATTGCTGATAAATAATAAAAGTATAGGCAACAAATCACCATTGATGCTACTGGATTTAATATTAAGCGATCGCTCTGCCGTATTTTGTGCGATCGCCTAAATCACTGTAAACTATACTTGCTGCACGAGTATCCTGAAAGCCTTACAGTTTAATACTCGATTGTTATAACATTTATTGAAAAATACTTGATTTAACAATGCTTATAACATTTTTA
Organism: Okeania sp.; assembly: GCF_983059655.1. NCBI lineage: Bacteria > Bacillati > Cyanobacteriota > Cyanophyceae > Oscillatoriales > Microcoleaceae > Okeania > Okeania sp. The sequence goes on along the minus strand of NZ_CEZPJD010000009.1, from coordinate 28,318 downwards.
TGCAACAAAGCTAGTAAATTCTCATGTTATTGATATTATGTGGGCGAAAGTACTAGAGTCAGAGTAATTAATAACACTGCGACAGAGAGTATTCCCACAAATAATAGAGCTTTGCGATAAGCACGAGCGCTACTATCTAACATGCCTGGATAAAATTTCCGTAGTTGCCCTGTTTGATATAACTGCTCTAGGTAATAGCTGTCATAACGAGCCATCCGAGCAAAAGGTAACTCTCCCTGAGTGCGTTGAGGTAAAACTCGGCAACGTTGGTAGGGAACAAAATTATAGCCAAAATACTTGTCATATTCTTCGCTGTTTAACAGATCATTGACAAAACCCTGAAGTCCTTTTGTTGCCAATACAATAGACCAGGCAAGTTTCTCTTTATTGTTATAAACAGGGCGTCCTAAAACCCGTTGAATACAAAGCTCAACACAACGATAATTACTGTTGGTCTCATAGATCAGTCGCCGGAATGAATCAGAAAGCAACAAACCTTGAATGAAATCTTTAATTGCGATTTGACCATTGCGTAGTTGAGACTCCAGAGCAACCTGTCGATGGGCTGCGATAATTTGCTGCTCATTGAAAATTTGCCGATAGGCTGCCCAGATAATTTCATCCATCTCTGTAGCAGTTGGCAGGCTCTCTAAAGTATATTGTCTCGGATATTCATCTCCTGTAACATCAAATTTTTGAACCCGATGGTTTTGACTAGAGAGTGGGTAATACATTAAAGGAATTGTCATTGATAAAATCCTATAAAAACTGAAAATTATAAAGCTTGACTATTAGTTATCAGAGAGTTCTAATTGGTGAGGAGTAAAAATACTTTATAATTATTTACAAACAATTTTCAGGCAATAGAGTTGTCTAAACATCTTTGAGCTATTAACTTAAGCAGGAGAGGAAACAGAATAAATATCCGATAAAAATTAGGAGTATCAACTTCTGCCCCTTTTCCCCTGCTCAAGCAAACAAGGTTACAAAATTCCCGATCGCCCGATTTCTATGAGGATAAAGCAGGCAAAAATTACACCGCCTATTCCTCCAATGAGAAAACCAGAGGTAAACAGACTCCATTCCTGATAAGTTTGCAGGTTATCTGGCAAAACGCCTCTTGGTTTACTAGAACCTTGAAACACTACCGCCCCATAAACAAACAGACAGATACTTAAAATCACTACTAAGCCAGCTGCACTACCACCTCCAGCTAGAAGAGCTTGGTCTGTGTTACGCAATGGTCCGAGTTTCAGAAAAGGTCCTAATAATAGGTAGCCGTGAGCCATGCCAATTTCCAGACCCCGCGCAATAGGAGATAAACCATTCCGATAAATTGGTAAGTTTTTAACCCAAGTGATGGTAAGCTGACTGGAATTAATTGGGGTTGCCAAATTACCCAATTGAGGATTGTTCTGGAAAGGCTGTACAATACCAGTAACTAGAGATTCGTTATTAAACTGAGTGTCTCCATAGAGGGCACCGGGATTGAACTTCATATTACTGAAGACAAATCCACTGGCGATCGCTCTGGCTCTGAGACCATGCCAAAAGTGACCTGCTAGTAGCAGACAGGCAAAGATGAGTTGGAACAACATCAACCAGGTGCGAGGAGTGATTGTTCCATCAACATTAGTCACACCTACAGGACCATAAAATACGGAAGGATAGACTGTATCATTCACCCAGACAAAGTAGGCTGCAAAAAAGCCCATGTAAGCCAAAGCTGCCTGACTATAGGCAAGATATGCTTCTCCTGACCAGACAAATAAACCCTTAGCCCATTTTGTAGGGGCAGTAGTAATATGCCAGAGACCGCCCAAAATGCAAATAGCACCAATCCAGATATGACCCCCTACTACATCTTCTAGGGAGTTGACAGCAGCCATACCCTTCAACGTCCAGCCATCAGGGGTGATACCGACGAGGTAACCGAAGATAGTCTGTGGGTTGAGAGTAGGTTGAGTAATCAGTCGTACATTGGCGATCGCCGGGTCGTACAAACCATCAAAATACATAGCTTTGGCTACTAGCAAAAATGCTCCCATCCCTAATAGCAGTAGATGAATACCAAGGATAGTAGTCATTTTTTTGCCATCATTCCACTGATAGCCAAATCCCTTTTCATCAAGTTTGTCAGGTCCAAGCACGGCATGGTAAATGCCACCAGCACCTAGAATTGCTGAACTAACGAGATGGATAACACCAATAGCAAAGTAGGGATAAGTATCAACAATTTCACCATTTGCTCCAACCCCTATACCCAGAGTCGCCATGTGGGGCAGCAAAATCAGCCCTTGGTCGTACATGGGAAGGCTAGGATCGAATTTTGATAGCTCAAACAGAGTCATTGCCCCAGCCCAGAGTACAATCAAGCCTGCATGAGCAATGTGCGCTCCCAATAATTTTCCAGACAAGTCAACAAAGCGAAAATTACCAGCCCACCAGGAATAGGGTTCTTGGGAATCACTAACATAGTTCGCAACATCAACATTATTATCTGTGGAAAAGCCTAAAAACCTTAATGGATTTGATTTAGTTACAGTCATTTCAGTTATCAGTTATCAGTTATCAGTACCTCTAGTTAAAGTTAGAGGCTGGAAATATTGAACTTGATTTTTTTTCCTTGAAAGGGGAGGCTTGAGACCTGATTTTTTGGTCATAACTAGCTTACTTGACCTCTTGTAAATGTGACTACTCTACCTTCGGTGAAGCTATAGCCTGCTGCCCTAAGAGCATGGAATAGATGTCCTTGCAGGAAGAAAAATCCTAACCAGAAGTGGGCATTAGCTAACCATACTCTTGCAGTCAAGGCTCCATCAGTACTAACAAATACAGGAAAGCGATCGAATACCAGAGTCAAAGTTGGTCCGAAAAATTCTGTGGGAAATACCAGGGAGTTAACGGACACAAATAACGTTGCTACAAATGCCATTAAGCTGACTGCGCCAATACTGTAAGACAAATATGCTTCTCCTGACCAGACAAATAAGCCTTTAGCCCAATCAAACGGTACGGTGCGAATATGCCAGATACCACCCAAAATGCAGATAGCACCAATCCAAATGTGACCGCCCACTACATCCTCTAAAGAGTTGACACCAGCAAGCCAAAACTTCCCTTCTGTACCGAATAGGTAGCCGAAAATGGTCGTAGGATTTAGAGTAGGATTTGATATTACTCGTACATTTTGAACTACTGGATCGTATAACCCGCCAAATGCCATCGCTTTTGCTACAAGTAAAAATGCTCCGATTCCTAATAAGACTAGATGGATACCCAGGATAGTTGTCATTTTACCTGGATTATCCCAGCTATAGCCAAAGAAAGAAAATTTACCTTCTAGCTTGGCAGGGCCTCTGAGAGCATGGAATATACCCCCTGCTCCTAAAAACGCCGAACTAATCAAATGCAGTACCCCAATCACAAAGTAGGGGTAGGTATCTACAATGACACCTCCTTCACCAACCCCAAATCCCAAGCGAGCTAGATTAGGTAGTACAATTAACCCCTGCTCATACATCGGTAGGGAGGAATCAAAGTTGGCAACTTCAAACAAAGTAATAGCTCCAGCCCAGAGTACAATTAAGCCAGCATGGGCTACATGAGCGCCCAATAGCTTGCCGGATAAGTTAACAAGCCGAGCATTACCTGCCCGCCAAGGGATTTGCAGATTCTCATCAGTTGCGACAGTCATTGCTATTGTTCTCCTTATATAATTATTGAACTTAGATTCTAACTTCTGTTCATGCAGGTGTAATAGGTGTAACATTCTTAGCCATAAAGTCAAAGAACGTTCCATAAAATACTCTACGAGTAGCAGCTCGCGCTCGGTAAGCGTGCCATAAGTGTCCGACTAAAGCTAGGAAACCTAATCCAGCATGAACAGTAGCAAGAGCAGCTCGCACAGAGTCGCTACCAATAGGACCGTAAAACACGCTAGGATAAACGATTTCGTTGGTGGAGACAAAGACAGCTACGCTGAAACCTGCGATCGCAAGTGCCCCTAAACTGTAAGACAAGTAGGCTTCTCCGGACCAAATTAGTATTTGTTTTGCCCAACCTGTAGGCTTGGAAATAATGTGAAAGAGACCGCCTCCAATACAGAGTACGCTGACCCAAACATGACCGCCTATTACATCTTCTAGATTATCTACGCTAGCCATGCCTGTAATTGTCCAACCATTAGGGCTAAATCCAAACAGATAACCAAAAATTGTCCCAGGATCGATATTAGGCTGTACTAACCTTACTTGTTCTATTAGTGGGTCGTAAATACCACCTAAAACCGTTGCTTTAATTACCAACAGAGATGCTCCAACTCCCAACAGTACTAGATGAATACCCAAAATAGTGGTCATCTTGTTGCCATCTTCCCAGTCGTAGCCAAAACCTTTCTCATTAAGCTGTTTAGGCCCTAAAACGGCATGGTAGATACCTCCTGCTCCCAAAACAGCAGAACTGATGAGATGCAGCATACCAATGACGTAGTAGGGATAGGTGTCGATCGCTTGTACCCCTGCTTCAATACCAATACCTAATGTTGCCAGATGAGGTAGTAATATTAGTTTTTGCTCGTACATTGGTACGCTGGAGTCAAACTGGGATAGCTCGAACAGTGTCATAGCACCTGCCCATAGCATAATCAAGCCAGCGTGGGCTACATGGGCACCTAGTAATTGCCCAGAGAGGTCTTTGAACCTGATATTACCTCCCAGTAAGGCTGCACCTTCTTCTTCTGTGGCCTCAAAATTCCAACCTAGCGATCGCCAAACAGGTGTCCAGAAAACTCCACTGTCGTTAGTTGTAGATATGGTACTGCTTTCTTCATTGCCAAATGTTTGCATAGAGATTTGGTCCTCAATCTGATAAATATCAGTTCAAGAAGGCTCTATAGCAGTCCTAAATAATTTGTAAAAATCCCAAAGTAGAATAAAATTTTTGACAATTATTATTCCTTTTACCTTTGCTCTGTTGGATATTTTCTACATAGCGGAAATAGGACTACTATATTGAGCTTTATTATCAATAATTTTATTTGAACACAATTAAGATTTTTTATCAACAAAAAAATATAAATTTTTATGAAGAAGTATCCGTTATATCAATTGAGTTAGGGTTGGAGAACAAGTAGAGAATAGCAGTGAAATGCAGATTGTATATAAGAAAAAATTAGTTTCTTAGCCATAATTGTAAGAAATGTTCGTAATGCACAATCCTTTTTTTTCTGGGTGATATTATAGTGAGTTTATTCAAAAAATCAGTTAACATTACTGGAATTTATTGATATAACTTCTTAATAAGCTCTTATATATATTTAGGACTTGTATCATGTCCGGTTGAATAGTTATAATTACAGCTCGTAGTAGGCCTTTAGCTCTAATATAGATATCTCAAGGGCTAAAGCCCTACTACAAACAAAAATTTTATTATAAGTAATTATCCGAACATGATATTACAGTTCACTATCAACAGAAGTCAAACACCAACTTGTTCCTTGCAATAACACCTAAGACCTACCACCTACTACCTATAACCTATTCTATTCAGGACTTACGCATGAACGCTATGGGTAGGGTGTGTTAGCGGTAGCGTAACTGAGCGAAACCCTATATCTGTTCTCAGTGCGTAAGTCCTGCTATTAATAATTTTTCAGCATTAATCAAACCAAAACCCCATTTTGGATCGAAACTGCCAACAGGTTCTCCAGGAATAAAACAACTTGAATGCAAACGTTGCTTAATTTCTTCAGGAGTTAACTGCGGCTCCTTCTCCAACAGCAATGCTACTAACCCAGTAATAAACGGCGTTGCCATACTCGTACCTGCCATTACTTTATGAAACTGGTCAACTTGCATCATTGACGAACAAGTAGAAGTAGATGACAAAGCAGAAACTATCATCGCTCCCGGTGCAACTACATCTGGCTTCATCATACCATTACGCAAAGGGCCTGGACTACTAAATTCTGAAACTGTATTCAAATCTAATCCTACTTTTTGGCAATTTTGCTCTACATCTTGCCAGGATAGTCGCGCTGTGTAGGAACCAACTGTTATTGCTCTCGCTGCTGCCCCCGGAGAACCTATTTTAATTAAATCTTGTACTCCAGATCCTGTAAATACAACATCAAATCCTTTTCGACTCTCCCCACTCCAAACATTAACTTTTCCATTCTTGACAGCAACACCATTTAACCACAGTCGCCAATTACCAGTATTTCCAGTGGCGATCGATACAGAATTAGGGTCGTGAGTAATCTCTATATTGAACCAATATTCACCGTTGTCTGTATTTTCCGGACCATACATAATAATTTGTACTTGTGCCCCTGATATATGGTGTATTTTCTGAGAGTAACCATTGTCGCTGATATTCTGAAAATGCGTGCGACTACCTTCTGGAGATTGAACCGCAACTTCAATATTATCGCTGCTAGCGTACCAACCATTTAATTCTGCACGCCATTTTAAAGGACTGGAGCAAATGGAGGCAGGTATAAGGAAACGGATACAGACTTGTTGATTTTCTTGCACAATAGTTTCTGCATGAATATCAACATTACCTTCATTACCAGCAGCACAACAGACAATTTTGCCTGGGCCTGATTCTTGATCGATGAAATTAGATAACGGATCGCTACCGTCATGGGCATTGTAGTGGTCTCCTAAGCTGAGATTAACTACTGCAGGTCGTTGCAGTTCATCTGCAACCCGAAATATATAGTCGATCGCATCGGCAATATATGTATTTAAGCCTGCTTTGACTATTACTAAGTCTGCTTCGGGGGCAACACCTGAAAAGGCATGGTCATTACCAGCAGCAATGCCAGCTATATGAGTACCGTGACCAGTTTGGTCGCGAGACATTGCTAATATTCCTTTGGGTAGGTTGCCAGTGAGTTCTAAACCTTCGGGATATTCCGAGTTACCATCGTTAGGTAAGGTATGATCCCATATCCGCAAAATTCTACCAGTAAAAGCGGGGTGGGTAGTATCGATACCACTATCAATGATGCCAATAATTACTCCTTTGCCAGTTAACCCAGTTTTGATCTGAAAATTTGGTAAACCAATAGTGTTTTTCGCTTCGTCTAATAAGGGTTTTAGGTAACGAGAAGGAGTAATACGAGCGATCGCTGATTCTTCGGATAAACGCCCGATATGTTCTAAGGGGACAAAAGCTGTGCGAATTTTTCCTTTAGACTGTTTAATTTGTATTCCATACTCGCTGAGATGGTTGAGATTAGCATTTTCTTCACAGCGGATAAATACTGATGCTAAGGGCGGTTTAGAGGTTTTGGGATTATTAATAATACCTAACGATCGTAGATGCAGGTTGAGACCTTTTTCACCCTGTTGTTGATAGCTTTCTAAGGCATTTATTAATCCTGGAGAAATTTTTTCTGGTTTCATATTATTACTAAGGAAGAAGTAAGGAGGAAGAAGGAAAAAGGAAGAAGAAAAAATCTAGCCTTACCTGAGTTTTAAGTTAAGAAGAAAAAACGATCTATAAAATAATACAAACTCCTAGATAAATTAAAGGATTTTCAAGATTTTTTTAATGATAAATAGAACTCAATATAAAGATAATACAGAATATTTATTGCTTTCTAAAACTGATTTAATAGACATCTCCGACAATAAAAAATCAAATCAATTATCGCACAGAAATCATCAATTATTTTCCTCTACTGCCTACAGCAAAGCTGCCTACTGCCTCTTTTCCGGAGATGTCTAATAGATAAGTATTTCCTGCGGAATGCTGGGCAAACAGCTATTAGCAGTCACCTCTGATGTTCTTAACCAATGAAGCAAGCATTCGCTTAAGCTATACTACATTTTTAACCCATAAATTGAACCACAAGAACGACGCAGCTCTAGTTGTAAACTAAAGGTAATGAAGCTGATAGCTGACTGCTGAATGCTTATTTTAATACTTTTCATAAATCAGGATATTTTTCACATCACTACCGACTTTTTCTGAACGAAATAAACCTGGTTTATATACCCAAGCTGCCCGTACATCTGCAGTAACTTTGTGTAAGTTTTTGGGTTTTTTTATTGTCAGAGCTACTCTCACATCATTTTTAATTCCATTACCTTGAAAAAACCAAGCTGGTTGAGAAGTTAATCCACCGGAAAAATCAATTGTGACATCTCTCATACGTCCCAAATTAAATTCCCAAGGTCCTAGTTCAATATCAGCAGGTAACATATTTGAAACATTAACAGTTACAGGAATAAATTTAAGTAATTTATCAACTGCTACTGTAACTTTGCCTTGAACTAGATATTTTTCATCAAATAAATCAGATGGTAATCCATCTACAGCTATTATTGGTTCAGAGCCACTACCTCCTATTAAGGAAATTTCTAATCTGAGTTGTTCAATTTTGCCTTTGGGAATAATAATATTCATCCCTAGTTCGGCTTCGATTTTATCATATCTATTATCTGAACCAATAATAGTTGATTCTGCATATTCAGCAATCTCAATTCTAGTTTGTTTAATTAACCGAATTATTTCCCAAGGTTCGAGGTCATCTTGTAATTTTTTTGGATATCCGTGACGACTGAACTGTTCTGGTAAATCTTGATTTTCAGTAATTTGACTAGGAATTTTCTTATAGTTATCAGTCAAGTTAATTGTTTGATTTAGGGGATTTTCATCATTAAAAATATAAGTTGGTTCTAGTAGTATACTTTTCATATTGTTCTCCATAAAATTTGATTAAAATCGGAATTAGTGAGAACTACTTAGTATTTTGCTTTGTAACTAACTGATAAATTAGTTGTTCTCCATAATAAACTTTCTCAAGTTTAAAGTCAAACTCCGGACTTTTTCATAATATAATACTCATCTTTAACATAATCTATCGACAGTAGGGAGTTTAATACCTTATTTTTACCGAAAAATTCGTAAGTATTCAGCTATCAGCATTTGAAAGAAAGAATTAAGCAATGACCAAGGCTAACTGAAAGTACTATTTCATTTCCTGCGGAATGCTGCGCAAACATAATTTTTTATTCTCCTTAAATACTAATTCCTTCTCCCAAGATAATGAATTAATAACTCATAGCTGATAGCTGATAGCTGATAGCTGATAGCTGACTGCTGAATGCTTACAAAAATTCTGGTCTAAAGCCTCCTCTTTTAAGGGGATAAAAAAATATAATATAGCGCTACGCGCTAGGCAACAGGCAACAGGCAACAGGCAAAAGTAAACTGTGAGTGGGTTTGGTGGATTTAGGAATGTCCTAACCTAAACTTGTAGCGCTATATTCCTTATCTCAAGTCTCCTTATTGCAGAAGTACTGATAACTGATAACTGATAACTGAAATAACATCCATAATTTATATTTTTTAAAACTCAGTAATTCGATCTAAAGGTACATCTAAAATAGCAAATTTTTGCCACCCTGTTGCATCAAAATGCCACCACTCAGTTAATAAAGCTTCAAAGCCATACTTTTTCATTTTCTCTGCTAGTAGTTCGCTATTTCTCTGAACTTCTAATTTATTACCTGAATAATTGCGCCAAGCTTTTTCTGAAAAATCATCAAATTCCGTAGGCATTTCTAACTCTTTACCAGTGTTTAAATCAACTAAAGTAACATCAACTGCAGCACCACGATTATGTCGAGAACCTTTCTCAGGATTAGCCACATAACGAGAATCTGGTAAAACTTCCCACATCTTTTTTGTGACTGATAGAGGTCGATAGCAATCATAAACTTTTAAACCTAATCCTATTATTTTTAAATCTGCCTGAACTTGTGATAATTTTTCTGCGACTTCTTTTCTTAAAGCACATTTCGCTACAGGGTATAATTTTTGGTTGAGGAAATTATTTGTAGTGGCATAGCGAATATCTAAAATAATCTCAGGATTAACGGTTTTTATATCTACTAATCTTGCCCATTCAGGAGTTTTCGATTCAGCCATGTTATGATTCAATATTGGTTGAGTAATACCTACTTTGATTTGCAGAAAATTGATAGATATTGCGAATATAAGTGTTGCTAAAATTAGAGCTATAATAGCTTTCATTTGTTTTCTTATAATACTAGTGGCAAATTATATTATAGTTGCTAGGTAAAGTTAAAATAGCTCAATATTTCTCGAAAAGATATAGCAATGTGCGCTGGCATATTTACAAATTGCAGGAGATGTCCAATAGCTAAAAGTCTTATATTATCGGTTTTTTATTACCCCTGTTGCCAGATGAGCTGTTGCCTGTTGCCTGCGCACAGCGCTATACCTATCATTATCTGGTTAAATCTGCTTTAATCAGAGCAGAGTGAACAATTTCTTAGTAAGCATTCAGCAGTCAGCCATCAGCTATCAGCTATTAGCTATTACTTTTAGTTTAGGATATAAAGCTTGATTAATTTTCTTACTACAAAAGTTGCTTCCCTTGCCCTCAAAGTCAGTTGTTAATTTAAACACGTCCTTGAGAAGAGAATCTTGTTGCTGATAGCTGACAGGTAATAGATGAATTATTAGTCAGTAGTTCATCATCATTTCGTCAACAATAGTAATATAACTGAAAATAAACAGATTTTTCAATAAAAAAAACCATAATCAATCCTGAAACTTACTGACTATAATTTATAGAATCTGAAATAACTTTACACAAAGCTAATCTGCATTGCGGATGAGTTGCCACGACTTCTACTATCTCCATTTCAACCTTTTTTCTTGAGTCACTTGCACCTGCCCAAGAAGAAAATTTCTCTCCTACTACTGGAGGTTGTTTTGCTGTGGTAGATTGATACCATCCCATATAAATTGATGGTGTATCAGGTGTTGATACATAAACGTTATAGAAATCTACTCCATAAAAATCTGTCATATTCCACTCCCTATTTAACACAGAAATAATAAACACCACCACTCATGTCTGGACGAGCAACAGCATGACTGTAACCTTTTTCCCGACAGATATATATTAGCAGCGACGAGCGATGCAGCATAAAATCCACCTGACTCTTCTGCTACTGTTGGTAAAGCAATAGATGCAACTAAAGATATAACTAAAACTGCTTTATTCAAATTAATCATCAAACTTAGTTATTCCTAATTATATTATATCAAACCTGATGAACCACATCATCACCACTAGAAGCTTGTAGGGACGTTGCATGCAACGTCCCTACTAATTATGAAAATTGCTGTAGCTCTAGCTGAATGCTAAATGCCGATCGCTATGAAAACTAACCCAATACTTCCTTAGCTTTAGCAACAATGTTATCAACAGTGAAACCATACTTCTCCAGCACAACACCACCAGGAGCAGAAGCACCAAAAGTATCAACACTCAAAGTCGCACCTTCATCAGTCACATAACGATGCCAACCAAAACTAACACCAGCTTCCACTGCCAAACGCTTCTTCACAGATGCAGGGAACACAGACTCCTTATAAGCTGCATCTTGCTCTTCAAATAACTCCCAACATGGCATAGAAACCACCCGCACTTTCTTACCTTCAGCACGGAGTTTTTCTCCAGCGTCAACACATTGGTAAGTTTCGCCACCAGTACCAATTAAGATAATATCTGGAGTACCTTCGCTGTCACTAACAATATAAGCACCTTTAGCAACCGCATCAATGGAACTACCAGCTAAATTAGGCAAACCTTGACGAGACAATGCTAATAGAGTAGGTTGAGGATGAGTTCCTTTAGCTTTTTCCACTGCAACCTTGTATGCACCAGAAGTTTCATTACCATCAGCAGGACGCATCACAAGTAATTGTGGAATTAAACGTAAAGATGCAATATGCTCAACTGGTTGGTGAGTAGGTCCGTCTTCACCCAAAGCAATAGAGTCGTGAGTCATTACCCAAATAACACCAGCTTCAGCTAAAGCAGACAAACGGATGGAGTTCCGCATATAGTCAGTGAACACCAAGAATGTTGCACCATAAGGAATTAACCCGGAACCATGTAGAGCAATACCATTACAAATTGCTCCCATACCATGTTCCCGCACACCAAAACGCATATTCCGGTTTTGATATTGACCTTTTTGGAAGTCTCCTAAACCTTTCATTAAAGTCTTGTTAGAAGGTGCTAAGTCAGCGGAACCACCAATTAATTCTGGTAAAACTCCAGCTATAGCATTGAGTGTTGCACCAGACTGGTTACGAGTTGCATCCTTCTTGCTTTCAGGAGTATATTTAGGAAGTGCATCTGCCCAACCTTCAGGTAACTTACCACTTACCATCCGCTCCAAAGTAGCTGCATCTTCAGGATACTTGGATTTATAGTCAGAGAAAAGCTGATCCCATTCTTCCTGATATTTTGCTCCTCGGTCAACTGCTTGGCGGAAATGACTCAGAGCATCCGCAGGAACTTCAAATTCTGGATATTCCCAACCAAGATTTTTCCGAGTAGCTGCTACCTCATCGGGTCCCAGTGCTGCACCGTGAACATCGTGAGTATCAGCTTTGTTAGGAGAACCATAACCAATCAGAGTAGTAACTTTGATCATGGAAGGTTTGTCAGTAACTGCTTTTGCTTTTTCAATAGCGTCAGCGATCGCGTCTAAGCCAGTATTACCATCAGTAACGTGCTGAACGTGCCAACCATAAGCTTCAAAACGCTTACTTACATCTTCAGTAAAGGAAATGTCTGTATGACCATCAATGGAAATGTGGTTATCATCATAGAAAGCAATTAACTTACCTAAACCCCAATGTCCAGCTAGGGAAGCAGCTTCACCAGAAATACCTTCCATGTTACAACCATCACCCATGATGACGTAGGTATAGTGGTCAATTAGGTTACAGTCTGGCTTATTGAACGTAGCAGCTAAATGGGCCTCTGCTGCAGCTAATCCTACAGCGTTAGCAATTCCTTGTCCTAGTGGCCCGGTAGTAACTTCAATACCCTCAGTGATGTGATTTTCTGGGTGGCCAGGAGTTTTAGAATCCCACTGACGGAATTGTTTAATTTCCTCCATAGGTACGCTGTCAAAACCTGTGAGGTGCATGAGAGCGTAAAGTAACATACAGCCGTGGCCAGCAGAGAGAACAAAGCGATCGCGATTTAACCATTTAGGATTTTTGGGGTTAAAGCGCATGAACTTATCCCAGAGAACAAAGGCCATTGGTGCAGCACCCATGGGTAGTCCGGGGTGGCCAGAGTTAGCTTTTTGAACTGCATCAATTGCTAAGAAGCGGATTGAGTTAATACAAAGTTCTTCGAGTGATTGAGTTGTAACAGCCATAGTTATCGTTTCTATATAGTTTGAATGTGTGAATGCCGGAGCGAATAAACCAGATATTTGTCCACTGTTATACTACAGTCATACTACCCTGGAATTGTTCTCAGGCCATATACATTACAGATCATCTCACTGTAGGGATCTCTAGGCAAGAGAAGTTATGGCGCTACGCGCAAGTCAGAAGTCAGAAGTTAGAATTTAGAAGTAATCCCTGACTAAGTTTGAGTGTCTATAATTGCCCTAACCTATTTGCGTAATGCTATGTCAAGTCAAAAAGTTTTCAGGCCCTGATGAAGTTAAATTTAATGGTGTGAACTTTATTTCTTATTGTTAGGTTAAGGGTTGATTAACAGCTTCAAAATTAGCAGTTTCTTCTAAGTAGGGCTTGCTGATTAAATACCTTAGCGACAGCTTTGCGTCAGCAAAAGCATTGACTGATATTGGTTGTAAGATTTTTTTGTCTCAAAAAGTGACAGCTTTTCAGTGGCTTGAGCTGCATAAAGCTAGTATTTTGGCAGGCAATGGCGGAAAAATTGGGGGACAATTATTCCAGCTACATATTCTGTAATCCACCATTTCTCCTGACTATTGACTACTGACTACTGACTACTACGAAGAGCAAAAAGACTTTTTTAGCAAACCCTAAGTAGTCCAACTTATGGAGAATCATTGAATGACCCAATACTGTAACTCTGGTTAAATTTTATCGGGTGTTAAAAAGTTTTTAGTGTTATACCAATTCCCAAAAATAATGCTATACTTCCCGTGGGACTTCAGTTATTAAGTAATAATAATGCTTGAATCATGTTTGTAACGATTCTCGGCATTAAACCAAGATATCTTATCTCTTTTCACCCTACTCCCTACTCCCTACTCCCTACTCCCTACTGTCAAGGAGATGTAGCAAGACTTTTGAGAAATGGTATTACTTAGACATTTTATGGTATGAAAAATGTTTGTTTGCAGAGCATGACCCAGAAAAAGTAAGTCTAGACAAGGAAATAACGTCTTAGTTGCGCCCGGCAGTACGGTAGACTTTCTATTAGCCAGCAGCGTCGGTGGCGATCAAGATCTGGCGGCTAAAGCTGCACAAAGTTATTTGTTTAATTTTAATGAAATTTCAATTCCTCAAACTTTAGCCAATCGGCATGTAACTGATACTAACAAGTTACCAACCTATCCCTTCCCTACCGAGATGATGGGTTACTAATTTGGGATGCCATTGAAATTTGGGTAAGGGATTATTTCAGCATTTGCTACAGAAACGACTCAGCAGTTAAGGATGATACCTATTCACAAACTTGGGCATCAACTATCTTTGCAAGGGGACGGCTGCAAAACTTTGGTGATGATGGGGAAGGCAAATTTAACACCATAAATTGTTTAGTTAAAGCAATCTCGACATTGATTTTTACAGCGAGCGCTCAACACGCGGCGGTGAACTTTTCTCAAAAAAAATTAATGATGTACACGCCAGCATTTCCTCTGGCTTGCTATTTTGCAGCTCCAATAAATCCCTAAGATTCTGAGACTTTCATCAAAGGTTTGCCTTCACTCAGTCAAGCTCAAAACCAGACTTAATACGCTTTATTTACTTGGTTCTGTATATTATACCCAGGTAGGTAAATATTCCTCATCAGTATTTCCAAATAATGATCAATTGCAAGTGGCTTTGAAGAAATTCCAGGACAATTTGCAAGTGGCTGAGACCACAATTAAGGAACGAAATCGCCATGCTGACCGTTTAATGGCTTACGAGTTCTTTCTCCCTTCCCAAATTCCTCAAAGCATCAATAATTTAGCATATAGCAAAGTGAGGAAAATGCGATCGTCAGGCTATTCATCTACTACATCCGCCTTAATAATTTGAGGTCGCATTCCTCAAAGTATTAGTTTCTAATATATGTTCGGTTGAATACTTAGGGCTTGCTGAATAAATATCAAAGCATTGACAGATAAAAATTATAGCATTTTTTTGTATAAAAAAGTGCCAGCTTTTTAGCTGAAAGAGCTGCATAAAGCTAGTATTTTGGGACGATTATGGCAGAAAAATCAAGGGACAATTTTTCCGACTACCTCCTCTATAATTCCCATTTCTCCTGTCTTACTCTCTTGGGAGGGGTTAGGCGTGGGTTGTCTCCTACCCCTACTAAAAGACTTTATTCAGCAAACCCTAATTGAAAGGATAACCTTATATTATTTCTGACTTCTAACTTGCTAAGACGCATTTTAAAAATTAAGTGTGGTTAAAAGACACTTACAAGAAATATCCCTTGAGCAAAAAAGAGAACTTATGGCCTAAAAACCGACATTGAAGCTATTTATTCTGACTCTTCACTTCTAAGAAATACCCTAGCTATTTGTAGCACACATTTATCAATTTAGTTTAAATACAGGTTTCTCTTCTTCACCCAAAATAACCAATGAATCGTATAGTGGAATTGTGGACAAATTTCTCAAAAAAATATGAAAGCAATTACAATCTTGGGATCTACAGGGTCTATTGGTACTCAAACCTTAGATATTGTTACTCAAAACCCAGACAAATTTCGAGTTATTGGGTTAGCTGCTGGACGCAATGTCGAAATGTTAGCCCAACAAGTACGGCAGTTCTCCCCTGAAATTGTTGCTATTAACGATGAGTCCCAATTTACAGAGTTAAAAGAGGCCATTGCTGACCTGAGACCTCAACCCATATTGCTTGCAGGCCAAGATGGTGTAATAGAAGTTGCTAGATATGGTAACTCAGAAGCTGTAGTCACAGGTATTGTCGGTTGTGCTGGCTTATTACCTACGATCGCTGCTATTGAGGCCCAAAAAGATATTGCTTTGGCAAATAAAGAAACACTTATCGCAGCAGGCCCAGTTGTTAATCCCTTAATTGAAGAGCACGGAGTAAAGTTGTTGCCTGCCGACTCAGAACATTCAGCAATTTTTCAATGTCTTCAAGGTGTACCGAAAAAGGGTTTACGCAGAATTATTTTAACTGCTTCTGGTGGTGCTTTTCGAGACTGGCCAATTGAGAGATTATCAAGCGTAAAAGTTGCAGATGCGATTAAACATCCTAACTGGTCAATGGGTCGGAAAATTACGGTTGATTCTGCCACAATGATGAATAAAGGTTTGGAGGTTATTGAAGCTCATTATTTGTTTGGATTAGATTATGACAATATTGATATAGTTATTCACCCTCAGAGTATAATTCACTCTTTAATTGAGTTACAAGATACTTCTGTTTTAGCTCAATTGGGTTGGCCAGATATGCGTTTGCCTCTACTTTATGCTTTATCTTGGCCGGAAAGAATTTATACTGATTGGAAACAATTAGATTTAGTTAAAGCTGGTAGTTTGACTTTTAAGGAACCCGATAATTTGAAATATCCTTGTATTCAATTGGCTTATGCTGCGGGTCGTATAGGTGGTTCGATGCCGGCAGCTTTGAATGCGGCAAACGAACAGGCTGTGGCATTATTTTTAGAAGAAAAAATTCCTTTTTTGGATATTCCTAAATTGATTGAATATGTATGTGAAAAGCATAAGTCAGATTACCAGAAAAATCCTACTCTAGATGATATTTTAGCTACAGATAAATGGGCAAGAAAAGAGGCTGTAGCTGGAAGCTTGATAATAGCTAATTCTATCAAAAATGTATTAGTTAATATTGAAGAAAAATCAGAAAAAATAGAAAATCCAAAGGAAAAAAAAACTGCATTTGAAGAAACTACAGAAATAAAAAGCAAAAATAAAAAGCTAGGATTCAATTATTTTTATCAAAAAGGATTAAAAGAATATGAACAACAAAATTATCCATTGGCTTTGGCAGAATTTGATCGTGCAATAGAGATAGATAAAGGTCACTCAGATGCTTATATTTATAGAGGTGATGTTAAAGAAAAATTAGAAGATTATCAAGGAGCAATTGATGATTATAATCAGGCAATTAAATTAGATGCAACTCATCCAAAAGCTTATTATCGAAGGGGAAATGTACTACGAAAAGTAGGGGATAATTGGGGGGCGATCGCTGATTATAATCAAGCAATTAGACTCAATCCAAATTATACAGCTGCTAAACGTCGCAGTTATGTTCATGTTGAGAGAGGAACTCCAGAAACATTCATACAAGAGTGATTGAAATTTAGAATTACCTCTTCTTATAAATTTAGAGCATAGGAGCAAAAATTTTTTTTCTTTTTTCTCCATGAAATAAAGAGGCTTTATACTTAAATTTTTCAGTAAAAAATTAATCGGCTCAATTTTTTTTTATCAAAAAATATTTAGGCAGATTCAGATTGAAATCTAATGAACAAGAGACTGTTTAAATAACTACTTTAGTGAGAAAGTTTTTGATTAAACTGCTGAAAAATCACATATGAAATACAAAGAATTTCGATAGGAAAATTCTTTCCTTTGTTTGCACAAATATAATAGAAAACCTACTTTATTCCATATTGGACTTTTGAATTGCACATACAATTATGTATAACATATCTGAAAACATAACCACAGTAATAGTAGCTTTAATCACTCTGGGAATTCTTGGTTGGGGATATAACAGAGCAAGACCTTATGGTGTAGTAGGCATTCTAGCCTGGTTACAATCAGTGGTATTAATGGCTCCTTGGCTACTATTTTTTGCTCTATTTGCTGCTGGAATTTATCTTAACCTGGTATTTGTGCTGTTTTTGCTCGTAGCTTGTGCAGGATTGTATATATATTTGGGACGAAAACTACGAACAATAGCAGCTAAAGAAGCAGAAAACCAAACCAGTCTCAAAACTATCGGCGACTCCTCACAACTATCTAGTAATGAAGAGGAAGCTCAAGCAACCCAGGATAAAGTAGCAAACACTGAACCACAAAAAGAACTAACTCCAGAATTTCTTCCTATTCCTAGTGAAGACCTCCAGAAAATTAAAGATATTTTTGGTATCGATACTTTCTTCACCACTGACACTATTCCTTATCAAGAAGGAGCTATTTTCAAAGGTAATTTACGGGGAGATGTAGAAAAAGTCCATACTAAGTTATCAGTCAGTTTAAAAGAAAAACTAGGCGATCGCTATCAACTATTTCTACTAGAAAGTCCTGAAGGTAAACCAGTAGTCATAATTTTACCAAGTAAAAATGACCCTCAACCTGCTACTACATCCCAAAAAATTCTGGCAGTTGTGCTGGCGATCGCTACTATTGCTACCAGTTTTGAAGCAGGTGGTTTGTTATTAGGATTTGACTTTTTCAACGAACCCGCACGGTATCCAGAAGCATTACCCATTGCACTTGGTCTATGTGCAGTTTTAGGTATTCACGAAGTCGGCCATCAAGTCCTGGCAAAACGTCACAATGTCCGCTTTAGTTGGCCATTTTTTCTCCCAGCTTGGCAAATTGGCAGTTTTGGCTCTGTTAACCGTTTCGAGTCAGCGATACCCAATAGGAAAGTGCTTTTTGATGTAGCTTTTGCCGGACCTGCTGCTGGAGGAATACTTTCCTTGGCAATGTTATTGGTGGGTTTGTTGCTTTCCCAGGAAGGTAGTATGTTTCAGATGCCATCGGAGTTTTTCAGAGCTTCTGTTTTAGTAGGAACTTTAGCACGGGCGATCTTAGGTTCGGCGGTAAATCAAAATGTAGTAGATGTTCACCCACTAGCAATTATCGGTTGGCTGGGTTTAGTAATTACAGCACTAAATCTCATGCCTGCGGGTCAGTTGGATGGCGGTAGAATTATTCAGGCAATTTATGCTCGGAAAGTTGCAGGTAGAGCAACATTTTTCACTTTTGTAGTTTTAGTTATCGCTTCTCTGGTTAATCCTTTAGCATTGTATTGGGCGATTATTATTTTGGTATTGCAGCGAAATTTGGAACGCCCTTGCTTAAATGAATTAATCGAACCTGACGATCTACGAGCTACTTTGTGTTTGTTAGCTTTGTTTGTGGCGATCGCTACTTTATTTCCTTTAACTCCTGCCTTAGCTAGTCGTTTAGGGATAGG
>NZ_CEZPJD010000009.1:1683-8994 GCF_983059655.1 Okeania sp. | reverse complement strand
ACCCTTCAACGAATTTCGAGTTCGCCGCATTCGACCACTCTGCCACCTCTCCATAAAAAGTCAAAAGTCAAAATTTAAAAGTCAAAAATGATAATTAAATTTCGATCTTTAGAAAATACACATTTTTATATTATACAGCAAATCTGAATTGATTGTAAAAAATCCCGAATCCATAGCACTACGCAAACAGAGCGCGGACATTTCTCCACTGCCCTACTGCCCTACTCCCCCACTCCCTCACTCCCCACTCCCCTATTCCCTACTCCCTACTCCCTACTCCCTCATCAAAGTAAAGAACTATCAACCTTATCCGACTCTAAAGTAGTTTGAAAGCCCGTAGCAGGAGTCCATTGAATTGCACCATCACGACCAGTCCAAAATAGAAGAATATTATTTTTCTGGCAAAGTTCCACCATATCTGGATGGACAGAATCAGACGAAGCGATCGCTACTTTTGGCCGAATAATATTCAACAACTCTGGATTTAACTTGTTCCCAGACCACCAAAGCACTTGAGTCTGCGGAAAACTTCTTGCCGCTAGTAACCGACTCTGTTCCCGCAATTTTACATCTCCCAATAATAACCACTTTTGGCCATGAATCATAAATTCCACGATTGGGGTCTCAGAATTAATTAACTTCATCTGTATAGAACCCAATTCAACAGTTTGATTATTTACCAAAGTAAAATAATCAGCTTGACTAGCTCCTACAGCATCTAGTACAGGTTGGTTGTTAGTTTGATAATTCTTTTCATCATCAGCTTCCACATCATAAAATATCTTCACTCTCAAGGTATTCAAAATATCTGACCAGCCACGACTTATACCTTTTTGAGAATGAAGGGCAATAGACCAATTAATTCTATTAATACCTTGCTGGCGTAAAAATGGTAAGACCATAAATCTGGCCGTATTTTCACCCCCAGAGTTAATCAAAGTTACTTTCCGTCCATCTTGAATCACAAATACTGGTTCCTCAGATGAATCAAGAATAGTAGCTTGAAATACAGAAGCTCTAGTATACCAAAGAGGAATGATGATAATGGCGATCGCTAAAACTACACCCCACTGCCAAAACTTTAGAGAAAACTTTTTCTTTTTTCTCTGATTTGCTTCTGGCGGTCTATTTCTCCATAACCAAATACCACAAATCAACCCATAAAGCACAACCAATTGATAAATTGATATAGCACCCACCGCCACTTGATTTCCTGGTAACGCGCTAAAAAAATTTACGATTTCTATCAAAACTCTGACTGGAAAATACAATATTCCTACAATAAGACTACCTATATAAGGAGAAATCAAAGCCACCATAGCACTGATAAAACCACCCAGTGTAATCACCGCAACCAAAGGTGCAGTAGCTATATTCACAAAAATAGTATAGGGAGATATAACATGAAAAACATACAGTAATAGAGGTAAAGTCCAAATAGAAGCAGCGATCGGAATAGCAACTAGGGATGCAATACCAGAGGGCAACCAATCCAAGCGTTCCATTAATGGTGGCGCTGTTACCAACAACCCGAAAGTTGCCAAGAAGCTCAACTGAAAGCCTAAATCCCAAACCCATAAAGGATTGATTAATAGTAAAAAAGTTGCAGCCACAACTAAAGAAGCTAATGGTTGAACTTGACGTTGGGAAACAATCCCAACCAAAGCAGCTAACCCCATAAATGCTGCTCGTAATACTGAAGGCGAAATACCTGCTAAACCAACATAAATAATTAAAGTCAGGATGCCAAAGCCAAATCTTGCTCCGGGAGGCAAGCTTTTAGTCAAAGTCAGCACTACGCCTAAAATTAAGGAAATATGAAAACCTGATGCTGCTAATACATGAGCTAACCCAACTTTGACAAACTTGTCTCGTAATTGATAAGATAAATCTACAGCTCTACGCCCTAATACCATTGCACTCACAAGGGGACCCTCTGGTACGCCCAATGAACTTACATGAGAGCGAATAATTCGTTGTCGTATCCGACTTAATCCCCAAGTATTAGTATTTTCTTGATTAGTGATGGTGAGTTTATAACCTGTAATCCCAGCAAAAGCACCTTGTCTAGCTAAGTAAGCACGAAAATCAAAACCTCCGGGATTAGTTGCTGGTGATGGTTTGTATAAAGAGCCAGTAATTGCTACTGCCTCACCAGGATAAACACCTGTTGTTTGTAATAGAGGAACTGTGGCATAAAGTTTACCCGTAACGTCTTGGTGTACATTGGCCGAACCATCAGTACCTACTATTTCACTAACTTGAGCGACATTTAGCCAAAGTTGTGCTTTTTCTGAGCGAGTCTTGCGGGGAAGAGAAAGCACTTTTCCACGAACAGTAACTACTTGTTGTTGGGAGTCACCATCAACGGGAATTATTTTACTAACGTCATCTATTGACGGCTGAGGTACTCGGACTAAAAAATAAATACTACCAAGAAAAGCGATCGCTCCAGCAGTTATCCACAACCAATTTGAATTTAGCAGAGATTTTCTCGTTCTTTTTGAGATTAAATCTGGAAACTGACCATTTCTGAGTAAGTCTTCAGTATTAATTTTTTGCTGAGAAGTGGCTATAATTTTAGTCGATCTTCGTAAGTTTTGTCGGTATCCTTGTTGTACGATAATTGCTAAGACTAACCCCACACTTAGCATACCATATATACCCCAAGGAACAATGGTAGATACTAGCCCCAATATGTAAGCTAGGCTGATGACAATCGCTACAGCTTGATTCATGTTTCATTGAAGAAGGAAGAGGCAATTAACTGGGGCAGGCATCCTGCCTGCCCAAAAATATCAGGAACGGGAACGGGCAGGATGCCCATTCCACAAAACACAAAACTATTAGATAGCTAAACCAAGTCTTAGACCCAACACTGCATGAACAAACATGATACATAGTGCGATGCTGCCAAGGTAAGCGTGAGCAGTACGTAATATAGCTTGATTTCCACCAAATTTTGTTAGGGAGATAAAACCATTTGTTGCCAATAACGCTAATACTGCCGAACCAGTCCAAAAATGAGGACTTTCAAATATTTGCTGTTCTTGCATCACTAGAGATAATATTCCGCCCGTATAACCTAATGCCATAAATAAAAACATAAATGGTGCCATCTTACGGTGGTTAGAGGCACTTTCAACAGCTATAGCTTCATCAGTAACTACTCGTCTACGCCACCCAGTGAAACCCACAAAACTACCCATAACAAATACAACGATCGCCATCATCAATGGATGTCCCCAATGTACAATTGGCTCTGGCGTACCGAAATTGCGGAATATGTCAGCTATTGGTTCTAAATATTCTCTGATTTCCATTTCTTTCTCTCTGGTGGTAGTTTTTGTTTTCTCGGTTTAAGTTTATCAAAATATAGCGCTGTGCGCAGGCAACAGGCAATAAGGGGGGATTTTTGCCAATAAATATAGGTTTTCGGTGCGTTACGCTATTGCTAAGGCACTACTGGACTGACTTTGTAGGTTGGGTTAAGCGGTAGCGCAACCCAACAGATACAACCTGATGGTTGGGTTTATCCTCCGGATAAGCTCCTAATGGCGTGGATTCAAGCCAACCTACATGATAATAAGATTTTAGCCATTGGACACCTCCTGCAATTTACAAATATACCAATGTACATTGCTATAATTGGGTCGCGCAACCCCACCTTTTCAGACGAAATGATTTTGGAGGCTTGCTCAAATCCCCAAAAACAACTTCTGACTTCTGACTTTTGACTTCTGACTTCGTCAAGCTACTGCTTTAGCCTTACCTTCTGGGTTAGCTTTCAGCAATGGAAAGTTAAGACTTTCCCGTTGTTGTAAATAAAGTTGACCGACTTTGCGTGCTAAATTACGAATTCTGCCAATGTAACGAGTGCGTTCGGTGACAGAAATTACGCCTCTAGCATCAAGTAAGTTAAAACTATGAGAACATTTGAGGACGTAATCAAGACTTGGTAATACTAATCCTTGTTTTGTTAGTTGTTCGGCTTCTTTTTCATAGAGACCAAAGAGAGTAAACAAAAACTCAGGATTAGATGCCTCAAAATTATAGGTACATTGTTCGATTTCTCCCTGAAGATAAACGTCTCCATAAGTTACTTGATCAGTCCAAGCTATTTTTGTAATCGCATCTACTTCTTGGAGATACATGGCAAGGCGTTCTAAACCATAAGTAATTTCGATACACACTGGTCGGCAATCTATACTACCGCATTGTTGAAAGTAGGTAAACTGCGTAATCTCCATGCCATCAAGCCAAACCTCCCAACCTACTCCCCAAGCTCCTAGAGTGGGAGCTTCCCAGTTGTCTTCTACAAAACGAATATCATGGTCTTCTGGACGAATACCCAGAGCGCGGAGGGAGTCTAGATAAACATCCTGAATGTTATTGGGAGAAGGTTTGATTAGGACTTGATATTGGTAGTAGTGTTGGAAGCGGTTGGGGTTTTCCCCATAACGTCCATCAGTAGGGCGACGACAGGGTTCGACATAAGCAACTGACCAAGGTTCAGGACCGATCGCCCGCAGAAATGTGTGGGGATTCATTGTACCTGCTCCTTTTTCAGTATCATAAGGTAGAGCGATGAGACAGCCGCGATCGCTCCAGAACTGATTTAAGGTGGCTATGACTGATTGGAAATTCACAGACTTTTCTTTGTATTTTGAGTTTGTTTGAAATCAGAGATTTTTCAACATCTGGGAAGAAAACACTTTTGTGATTTTCCCAATTTCCACTTTTACATAACATAAAACAATTATCTTGTCAACTTTCATTATTCCTATTCCCTACGCAAATAGCTATAAAAGTTAACTAGCTATTCGCTTGAGCGCATTTCCGTACCGGAATGCATAGCTAACAGCGCTTCAGCTTTTAGCAGCTCTGGTTTAAATCCCATGTTTTCAATAAATATGAAGGTGCGTGGAGAGGTAACATTCCCCTTCTAAACGTTTACTGCTGAATGCTGAGTGCTGAATGCTGAATGCTTTTTTAACGTCGTACCTTGCCTAAAGCGATCGTGACATCTATAAGCATATTCATTGCTACATCTTTACCAGGGCAGATGCGTCCAGCACTACGATCGCCTACAGAATGGAAACCCATGTGAAAAGGGCAAAGATTTTCTCGGTTGGCATCAAATTGATAGGTTGTCGGACCCCAAAAATTTTCGTCTAATAATCCTAAGCTCATAGGAATCAATATTTTTGTACCAGCAGGAAAAGTTCGATATCTGCCAGCTATTGTCACTGTAAAAGCATCGGTTGCTATTTTATGGGAGGCACTGACGGGTGCCCAGAGACGGGAACATTCTAGAAGATAGAGTCGCACAGACTCTCGGTTATCAAGGTCGAGTTCATCCCAATAATGAGTAGGGTTAATTTCAGATGTATTTCGCCCTTTGTAGGCAGGAAGAGGCCGATCGCCCATGGAAGTTTGACCAAGATGTAGAGGACCTTGTAAAGCTGCTATACTCATAATAGGTGTCATCAGTTTGGCTAATTCTCTTTTTGTCATGCCATTATAGCGATCGCTCTGTTCGTTAAAGTTGGCTAATACAGGGGAATTTTCATATATGGTTGCTGCTTGCTCGATGGACTCTGAAATTCTTCCATGCCTAAATATGTTTAACTTTTCTAAGATAGTACTAACACCTGTAAAGTAGCGTACTGTACCCTGGCGTGTATAGTGTAAATCTGTGAGGAAGTCCATTGTAACCTTATCGTTAGGATCTAAGTCAAATAAAACATAGTGAAGATATTCAATCAGAAACCGTTTCCAACCCCGCTTATCTTCGCTAAAAAAAGCACCACCAGGGCCATGAGGCATATCTGTATAATCTGCTGCTAACTTTTCAATAAGTTGTCT
Organism: Okeania sp.; assembly: GCF_983059655.1. Lineage (NCBI taxonomy): Bacteria > Bacillati > Cyanobacteriota > Cyanophyceae > Oscillatoriales > Microcoleaceae > Okeania > Okeania sp. Next base: position 3,126 of record NZ_CEZPJD010000009.1, on the reverse strand, counting down.
GGCGATCGCATCTTGCTGACGTGCTATTGAGGAGTCATTGAGAATATAATCCTGTAAACATCTACGGAAAGCGTCATGGTCATTATTACCTGTTGCTTCCTCGTCTGAAAGTGCTAGTAGGAAAACGTTTCTACCACCTACATCTTGGTTAGGTAAATGATTTGCTTCTAGTACGGTGGTGCCTAAGTGCCATGTTCGAGCTTGGGGAGAAGTCAGTGCTGTTTCTATAGCTTCAAATTCTCCCATTACTACTTGGCCAGCACAACAAAAGTTTGGTCCTAAAACTAAGCGTTTCTGGTCTAGGTATGTAGGAAGATTTGCTACTAAACCTTCTATGAAGATAATTATTGGCAGCAAGATTTTGCTAAAGGTATTTTCTGGATTTTGAAGTGCCCAGATTTGAAAATTATTCAGCCCAATATCTATCAATGATGCTGTATAGGTTGGTTGTTGTCTTGGCGGGGTGGTTGAAGTCATATTGTTTCTCTGTGTGGTTGTTGAAAAAATGGGGGTATAAGTAGTAAATAGTTTAGCATTTGATGCGAATTTTATAACCGATAAAATAGAAAAGTAAAGATAGAATGGGAATAGAGATTTCATTATACAATCAAGCACAACAATGGATGGAATATACCTTGAATTTTCTGGACATTCGTCTGCTCTTATAGCAGCTACCCGTTTGGGTAACAAGAAGGTAGTAAAGACATTGCTATCAAGGGGAGCAAACCCTAACGCCGATAGTTCTGGGGGGCGGTTACATATTCTGTATGAAGCTATTCGTAGAGGTGATGTAGATATTGTCAAACTTTTGATTGCTTATGGTGCAGACTTTGACAATTCACATTTGCGTGTAGCTGCTAGCAGAGGCGATCCTGAAATTGTTGAATTTTTGCTTGAACTTGGGGTATCTATTGAGCCAAATACTTTGCACAGAGCAATAGAAGCTGGACACACAGAAATTGTTGAACTACTTCTTGCTCAAGGTGCAGAACCTAATGCTATAATGTTATATTGTGCTGCCAAAAATAGACATGAAAAAATTGTCAAAATTCTGAGGGAGCGTGTAGAAGTCAATCCTTATCTAGCAGCTTTATGGGGAGATTTGGAAAGGGTGAAGAAATATCTAGATCGAGGAATGGATATTAACGCTCGAGATGAATACTATCATTCTACTTTACTCCATGAAACTGCTGCCGGGGGGCATCAAGAATTAACGGAATTTTTGCTAAATAGAGGTGCAGAGGTTAATTCGACGAACAAAAAATTTTTTACGCCTTTATATGAAGCAGTTATCAATAGGCACAAAAATATTGTGGAGTTACTAATAGCTTCTGGAGCAGAAATCTGTTTAAGAAAGAATGGTACTCTAATTATGAACCTATTACACGCCACACCATGCCCAGAAATTGCTGAAATATTGATTGCCAAAGGTGCTAATATTGA
>NZ_CEZPJD010000009.1:0-1583 GCF_983059655.1 Okeania sp. | reverse complement strand
AGGTCTTCAAGATATAGTAGATCTACTAATTTCTAGAGGTGCAGATATTAAGATGGGAGGCAGTCTGGAAACTGAGCTAATTTGGTGTGTAGAAAAAGGATATAAACAACTTGTTGAGTTAGTGATTCGCCAAGGTGCAGATGTTAACTACTCACGCCAAGGATTCATTTCGCAGTATTTTATGGGAGTAATCAAGGACTTCACACCGCTACATTTAGCTGCGGCTAACGGGCATCGAGATATTGCGGAATATCTGATTAATAATGGAGCTAAACTCAACCTTTTTGGAGGAGAAGATAGAATTACTCCCCTCCACTGCGCTGTATGGAAATCTCATTTCGATGTCGTGAAACTTTTGTTGGAGCGGGGAGCAGATATTAATATTAAGCGTACCGAAGGGGGATTATATTACAGCGGAGAGGGTTCTCGAACTGGTGATGCTCTGTGGTCTGCTTCAATGGGGACTCCACTCAATGTGGTTTGGGATATAGACATCGCAGCACTTCTCATTGCTAAGGGTGCAGATGTTAATGCTAGAGACTGCGAATATGACCGTACCCCGTTGCACTTCATCATGGAAAAATTTTGGGGAGAGATAGAAGAAATTGTTGAAATATTGATTTTCAGTGGTGCGGATGTCAATGCCAAAGATAAGTATGGAGAAACTCCTTTAGATCGTGCAGTTGAGTATGGTTACTTTCGGGTTGTCGAGTTGTTAATTGCTGGGGGTGCAGATATCAATACCAAAGATAAGTACGGATCGACTCCTTTGCATCTGGCAGTCGAGCGTGGTAATGTCGAACTTGTAGAGTTATTACTTGCTAAAGGTTTTGATATTGATGGCAATAGTAGGAACAATACTCCTCTGTTTCTGGCACTATCCACAGGCAAACTTGATATTGCAGAAATGTTGATTTTCAACGGTGCCGATGTTAACGCTAAAAACAAAAAGGGCGAGACTATCCTCCATCAAGCTGTAAAAAATGGCTCGTTGAATTTAGTCGAATTAGCGATCGCTGCTGGTGCAGATGTCAATGCTCAAGACAATAATGGTAATGTTCCCCTAACTTTTGCTTTGGAAAATTCCTGTATGGAAAAGGCAAAGCTGTTAATTGCTAATAGCGCCAATGTTAATCTTGTCAAAAACAAACAGGGCGATCTTCTTTTGCATGAAGTTATAGAGCGTCGCCAGACAGAGGTCGCCCAACTGTTAATTTCTAACGATGCTGATGTTAATGCTAGAGACCAAAGCGATCGCTCTGTTTTGCATACAGCAGTACAATCTAACTTGAAGGAGGTTGTGGAATTATTACTAGACTGGGGTGCAGATATTAATGCTAGAAGAAAGGCTAGTTTTACTCCCCTGGATGATGCTATCAAACTGAAAAATTGGGAGGTAGCTGACCTGCTAATTGCTAGAGGTGCTCTAGTTAAGAAACAGCAAGTCGCTCGAATATCTGCTCTATTATCCTTACCAGATGCTAAGGCCAAAGGTTATGTTAATCTAGTAGCGATCGTTCAAATATAGCTAAAACTAACCACACAGAGTATCTTATCTTTTTTATCTATTGGACAATAGTTAT
>NZ_CEZPJD010000008.1:0-33540 GCF_983059655.1 Okeania sp. | reverse complement strand
AGATTTTTGAACTGGAACTACCTAAAAGCTGATACTCCCTTAGTACCTGCAAAGTATGAAACCTTTGCCATTAAAAACTTTGATATTTAATCAGCAAGCCCTAATTAGACTTATCCAGATACAACTAAAAACTATAAATATTCTGAAAATATTTAAGCCTAATACAAATAAAACAATCAAAGGACAGATCGACAGCTTAAAACTTAGGCAACATAATATTTTTCCTTCTTCCTTCTGCTGTAAAACTTAAATCTGTAATCATTTAAACATATTGAAATTTAAAGCTAATATCTTAGTGGAAAAAAAGTTATAGACCGAGAAAGAGAAGGAAAAAGTATAGTATTTTAATTATCCTAATAAGCTCCACCACTTTTCTTAAATAAGATTCCCACAGTCTTAAGAATTAACTTTATATCGTATATTAGACTCCAATTTTGTTGATACTTTAAGTCCAACCTAATAATATCTTCAAAATTTTTCACCTGAGAACGACCATTAACTTGCCATTCTCCTGTCATACCAGGTTTAACATCTAAACGTTGCCATTGAGGTACTTCATAACGTTCCACTTCATCAGGAGTTGGGGGCCTAGTTCCCACTAAACTCATATCTCCCCTCAGTACATTCCAAAACTGAGGTAACTCATCCAAACTCTTTCGTCTCAAAAAGTTACCAACTTTAGTAATTCGTGGGTCATTTTCATTTTTAAAGATTGCACCTTGAGCTTGATTTTTGATTTTACTCTTAAGTTGTTCTGCATTTACACACATAGAGCGAAATTTCCACATTCGGAAATTTTTTCCCATCCAACCACATCGTATTTGACCAAAAAATATTGGGCCAGGACTATCAAACTTAATAAAAATAGCGATGGGAATAAACAAAATACCTGTAATAAACAATCCTACTAAAGCACCAATAATATCAATTAGACGTTTTACCCAAGATTTTACAGAAGGATGGGTAACAGGAAGTTGACTGTCTTCTGGTTTACTATTGCTCTTACTTTTAACTTCTGAATTTGGGGTTTCTTCAATGATTAAAATTTTATCTAATCCAGTTAAATAAAATACTCCCATAACTAGAGAGTTAACATCAGATAGGATAAATTCTATATTTTTTTCTCTTGCTATTTTTAAATTTGTGACTAGAGAACCAATTCCACAACTATCTATAAAATTAGTGTTACTAAAATCAATAATAATTTTGCCTGTAGGATTTTCTGATTGGAAAAGTTTTTGGCAAGTTAATTTAAATAATTCTGCCTTTGATACAGTAAAACGAAGAGGTAAATGAATGACAGGAGTTTTATCCCTAAAAGTGACTTGAATATCTGTTTCTGAGGTTTGGCTGACCATGGAATCTTGGTTCCTATTTTTGATGATTATAGTTTTGTTTCTACAAAAGTTATTTATGAAATTTTATGTGCATAATCATCTTAATAATTATGCTCAAACGATCCTATAGAAATTACCTTAATGGTTAGACCACCCTCTAGACTAATGATTAGCAATGGTTAGATACTAATGTATGAACTTAAGTATACTAATATCTGCCAACTACATTCGAGAATGGAACATATTCAGATGGTATCAGCAGAAACCAAACTGCCTTTTCTGTTAATCTAGTTATATCGCCATCATAACACCAAAATAAATAGAATCAATTTGAGTGGGTTGTTACTCACTACCAAGCCTAGTTTTGATTAATTTATATTTATGATTAACCCACTCAAGATTTCCTGTCTAGTTATAGATATTTTCAGAGCGTGAAGTTTCACGACTTCCTTTAACTCTTGCCTTAGCTTTAGTAGCACTGCGCTTGAGAGCTTGAAGTCGTGCTTCATATTTGGCCCTCTGTCGTTTTTTAGGGGTTTGTTCGATTAAAGTTTTCAGAGCGCTGCCCAGACTTTTATAAGCATTGGGAAGTGAGTAACCGAAACGAGTTGCTAAAGCGATCGCCTTATCGTCTGCTTCTATTGCTTCTTTGAGATTACGTTCACCATTATTCTTCTGATAGAGTCTATACCCAGATACACCACACAAAGCCAAAGCCAGAACTAGAAGTAGACCATCCTGTACCCATAGCTCACCCACAGCACCCCCTAAACCAATAGCAAGGGCAGCCATCTCCCAACCATCCCTGGGAATTGTATCGTTTTGAATTCTGGCCACTTCATGCCAGAATAACAGGTTACGTTGGTCTAATGCTAATTGCTCCCAAAGTGTGAGGTCAATGGATATTTCTATTTGGTCTTTGCCTATTTCTTCGCTGCGAATGAGTGGAGGATTAACTTCAATGGACTTTTCTACCATGACCCAACTTTGTAATTCTGGTGGTAGTAAGCCTTTTAGACGTCTAATTTCACTCATTTCGGCTCTGGCAGTGGCAGTAGCATAAGATGTCATAGTTTGTTTGAGTCCTATAGATTTTTCAACACATAGTTGTCCTTTATTTAAATAGTTTACCTTAAGATTTCAAACAGTATGTTTTCTACTCTTGCTTAGGGATATTAGGAGTTATGCCAAAATTCAAACTTATAAGTTACTTAGATTGTGAGTTTTATAGATAGGAATTTGGATTCATCTAAATTAATATTAATGAATGATTCTTGGTTTTTGACAGTTAACAGACAGGGTAAAAATAAAATCCAAATTAATAGCACCGAGATTTATAAAAGTTTGTATTTAGAAATCAAACAAAGACTCGAATTAGATATTTCAGTAGTTCAAGTATTAGAGTGGATGGTTAATAAGGTAGTAGTTGCTTATGAAAATTATCAAAGAAAACATAACACGAAAATCGCCCAATTAACTACCAGAGCGCTGAATAATTCAAAAGGCAGATGGCATGAGTTTATAGTTACTGGATTTTTAGCTAAAGTAGCCCAAAATTTTTATTTGGAACACAAAATACTTCTGATAACTTTTAGACTTCCTAGTTCAAGAGATGAAACTCAACCTGAATTTTTAAAGATTTTTCAAACCCAAGAATTTCAAACAACTTATCCTCTGGAAAATATTGAAACAATTAAAAAAAGAATTTTTTTCTCAAGTCCTGATTATATTATTTCTGTAATTGAAGATCAGCAGCTTTTCCAGTCAATCCAGCCATACATAGAGCTACAAGCACAGCAACCAGAATATTTAGGAGTAGAAATTTATGATTTATTAAAAGGCAGACTTAAGGCCAGAGAAGTCAAAGCTTTTATCTCTGTTAAAGTATCGAATCGCCCAGATCGTCGTTATCAGGCATTATATGAAACAGCTATGATTAAAGCCATAAGTTATACATCGGGACAAATGTGGAAATATTACATGATTACCGCTGAGGATTTCTCTAATTCAGATAAGAGAATATTTAGTCAAGGTATTGCTCCTCATGGTATTGCTTTAAATCAAGACTTGAAAAGTGTAGATAATATGTATTCAGCTTACAATCAGTAAGATTTAATTAATTTAGTTGAAGATGCCATATTTTTGTAATTAAAAGGTAAGCAATAATGAGCATGATAAAAAGAAGAAGGTAATCAGAGCTTAGATAAATTATTTAGGGTTTGCTGAAAAAGTATGAGTGGTAGGGGTAGAATCCAGAATCGGTGAATCGGTGAAGTCAGGAGGAATGGGAATTATAGAAGAAGTAGTCAGAAGAATCGTAAAAGTGATTTTCTACCCTAATCTTGCCGAAAATCTTAGATTTTTGAACCTGACCCACCTAAAAGCTGGTACTCCCTTAGTACCTGAAAAGGGTAAAACCAAAACCAGTCAAGACGCGTGATATTTAATCAGCAAGCCCTATTTAATCCCTGTTAGTTTTTTCCAGACTCGGTTTTCTCCCTCACAAGCTTTTTCTATATAGCAATCATAAATCTGATATAGCAATTCCCATACTTGTGAGGTACAAAATTCCTTAGTTTTATGGAGTAGGGAGTAGGGAGTAGGGAGTAGTAATTCTGGTTACGTAGGAATCGATAAAGAAGAAAAATAACTGTACCTCATTAGCTTTGGAAACGCTATATAAAAAATCCTAAATAAATAAATATAGATAAACAGTATGGAATTTTTACCTATATTGCCAGATTAGTTGCTGCTTTTTTCCAGGATTTTTTACACAACTCAAATAGGATTGCTAGATTGATTTGATTGGCTCTATTTATTCAAGTAGGAATTAGGAGGCAAAACCCCGACAATCTCAAAAAGATCTTCCCTCTTGCTTCTGTATAATTCCTTCTTACTTTTCGATCGGAAAGCTGCTCTAAATAAGTTTAGTGAGGTCAGACTTTATACTTGCCTTTTGGAGAATAAACTAAAGGTAATTCTAATTGATGATTCATTTCTTCTCGATCAGAAATTTTATTTATATTGAGAAAATCAAGAATAGTTTTAGCAACTCTTTGAGCAGCTAAATATGGTACTCCATTACCGATAGTTTTAAATTGATGAGTGAGAGTCATATTACTTGGTAAAGCAAATTTTTTAGGTAAAGACTGGATAGCTAATGCTTCTGCTGCCGAAAGACGACGAACTTTATATGGATGTAAATGAACTTCATTATTTCCATAACAAGCTGTGGGAGAATAACGCCATCGATGAAGGCGTTTATAAGATTTTTTTCCATCATCTCCTTCTGCTACTTTCTCGAATTTTACTCGACCAGCTCTTGGTTGAAAATAATGTTCTGAATTAGGATGAGAAACAACATTATTTTGCCTAAACCAATATTCAACTGTTAGTTCTTTAGGTATTCCATTCGGGCAATCTATTTGAGAATTTTCTACAAAGGTATTTGTCTGAGGCCAAGGATAATAAAAAACTTGATTTTGAGGATACAATACATACTTTTCCCAGGGAAAAATATTTTCAGGAATTACCTGAGTATAGTTAATATCAAAACCTTTATCTTTCAGTAAGTTACATCGGAATCCTATTAAAATAATTCTATATCTATCCTGGGGAACTCCATACTCAATAGAATTAATTAAACGTTCGGTAATGATATATCCGTATCTATACAACTTGCGCTTCATTTCCTCATAAAATGCCCGATGTTTTTTGGTTGACCATAAACCTTTAACATTTTCAAATACAAAAAAATCTGGTTTCTGCTGACAAATTAATTCTATATAAGCATCTGATAATTTACCATTTTCTCCGTTTTTTCCTCGGTTTTTTCCTCCTACTGAAAAGTCAGGGTAAGGAGGTCCGCCAATAAATCCGACAAAATCAGAATTTTTCTGAGCATTTTTGACTAATTCTTGTAAATGGGTTTTTCCATTTTCCCCAGTTAAATTAACTAAATCGTCTTCTAAATATCCATACTCTGGCTCAGATATTTCTAATAATTGTCGAGCATAACGATAAGCTGCCATGAAGGGAGAAAACTTTTCATTGACAAAGACAACTTCAAAGCCACTATTTTCAAAGCCTAAGTCTAGAAAGCCACAGCCTGAAAAAAAGGAAAATATTTTGATTTTTTGCACTATTTACTATAAATAATTTAGCGATATTAAGGTTTGTAGATTGATTAATTATGCCTGAGAGAGTAATTTTACCAAATAATTAAGGTTGAAAGTCTCTAGGCATCAAGGAGAAAAAATATAGCAGTCGAAGGAAAGGTCGCGAACATATCAAAAGCTTAAAACTCAGGCAAAGCAATATGTTTCCTTCTTCCTTCTTCCTTCTTCTTTCTGCTATAAAAATAATCCTTTTAGTTAATCCTATTTTTTTAAAGAGAGGTAATTGTTAATTATTAATTGTTGAGTAAGAAACTTTTGCTTAAATATTCTTTTAACCTAGTAAAAATATAGGTGGCGATCGCCACAAATTTAAAGATATAGCAAATATTGAGTTGCTAAGGAGATAGACTGATCGTGAATCAAATACGGTCTGATTTTTTCCGACTTTTGCCTTCTGGACTAGTTAAGAGTTCCTTGCTATATAAACATAGGTATAGGAGTTATTCCGTTTCATCAATCATCTAGGTTTTAGCTTTGAGGAAATCAGAAATAGGGAACTGAGATGAGAATAATTATATTTTGGATAGAGCAAGTTTTAAAACTATTTGTGGCGTTTTGTCAATGTCTATAATTACTTAGGTATTTTGACTTATGTAAAATTTGTTTTTTTGAGCTTATTTTAGTTCGCTGCAAATCGCAATATCTAGGATATTTTTAACGTAAATACTGGGTTGTAGCTTGATTGAAAGGAGGTTATTTTTGTTTTAGACACAACATTGGCATTATATCTTAATGTTCAGAGTATGATACAAATCGCTGAAACAACGCAAGTTCGTGAAATATTTTGTAATAATTGAGAAAAAAAGGGATTTTTTTGATTTACACAAACAATCTTAAAGCTTATTTAGATTAGTAAAAATTATCTTTATCCTCTTGCCCTCAAGTTTTGATTTAAAGATAGTTTGTGATCGCTTAAACTTCAAACCAAATTCAAAAAAGGTATTAGATATTAGTCTATGATTCCAGTGGCCTGTAGCCCAACATTTTATATCTCGTAGAAATTAGACTTCGCAGCAGTTGTTAGGGAACAGGGAATGATGAGAGATATTTGAGCGATCGCTTTGTTCAAAATCTACTAATAAATGTCAATTTGATTAAGTATAGAATTGTTCGGTTTGAGGAAGGATATATTTTGTAAAACTATTCAAATATTTCCTCATATATTCGACTAGATTCTTGTTCAATACTGGCAGTAGAATTGAATGATTTTAGATAAAAAATAGCTTTTCAACTTTCAACTTTTTACTCAGGCAAAATTATAGTAAACAACTTACCAAGTACGTTCAATAATTGATAATGGATAATTGATTATTACCTCTCCCTAAAAGGAAGAGCATTGAATAAAAGGAAAATTTTTTCTCTCTTGGTCGATTGGATATGGTTAGGAAACCCATCCATCCCACCCAACGGGTGCGCTCCGCTTTTTCCTAGGTCATGCTACGCAAACATATCGGCGACAGCCGTTAACGTAGTTATGCGCTAGCAAAACGACCGCTTGTTTCTCCTTTAAAGGAGAGGATTTTCACCTTAATTATTCGGTATACCCTATATATCTATCATCCGAATATCGAATAGTCACCTATTATAATTTCATCAACAGATAAATATTGTTAGTAGTTTAAGGATAGACACAATGACTGTTGAAGTTTGGATGGGAAAAAATTTTGATACATCCTATGAAAGAGAAGCTGTAGGAAAATTTTTGGATGACATGGAATTTCGTTTCGGTAATGAAGAGAAACTCCATTTAGTTTTAATGGATTATTATATTGAAAATTGTCAGATTGATTTAACAGTCCTGAAAAAGGATGCGATTATTCCTATTGACTTAAAAGAATGCCATGAACAATTTACAGCATCTGAGAATGGCGATTGGTCTACGCCTAGTGGGCATATTGTAGGTAGTCAAGATAGAAATCCATTTCAACAGGTTCAAGAGTATCGGATTAAATGGTTTAACTTGCTCAAAGGAAACAAACATAAATTTCGTTGCTTAGAGAAAGTAGCAGATGATCGACCATTTTGGTATTCAACTTGTATTGTTTCTATTAGCCCTTCACTTCATCCAAATAGTACAAATAAAATTTCTAGTCATAGCTGGTGGTTTAGACTATTAGGTGTTGATGAACTGGCTAAACAAATAGAATTTCAAACTAATAAGTATATGAATTTTTCAGATGATGAATTAAGAAAGATAGCTTCTGACTTATTATCGCTGAAACAAAAGCCTCATCAGACTAGAAAAAATACAACAGAATGGGAAAATAAACTGAAAGAACGAGAAGAAAGACTTGAAAAGCGAGAACTAGAAATCAAGGAAAAAGAAAAAGAACTGGCAAAACGAGAAGAGTTTCTTGGATATAAAGAAGGAACACTTAAAAAGTGGGCAGATGAACTTCACAAAGCAAAAGAAAGTTTTGAAATGAAAAGTAGTTATTATCAATAATAGTTTTGAGCAAGATTTAGTGTCCGACGATAATTTTTCATATTTTTGTAGTTAAAAAAATCAGTCAAGTAAAAAAATATTCGGTGATAGTTTTCTGAATTAGTTTTACATCTTGGCAAAATTATCGATTTTTTTTCTAGTGAAAAATCTGTGAATGAAATGAGATTTGTCTTTGAGCTTTCTTCCTGGGAAAAAAATTAGTAGAGTCGGAAAACTTTTACCTAGTACTTTGATGAGTAGGTGGTAAATACTAGCAAATTATCATAATTTTTGAGTTGAGAATATCTGTGAATGAAATAAGAATTATCTTTGAGCTTCCTTCCTCGGAAAAAAATTAGTAGAGCCAGAAAACTTTTACCTAGTACTTTGATGAGTAGGTGGTAAATACTAGCAAATTATCATAATTTTTGAGTTGAGAATATCTGTGAATGAAATAAGAATTATCTTTGAGCTTCCTTCCTCGGAAAAAAATTAGTAGAGCCAGAAAACTTTTACCTAGTACTTTGATGAGTAGGTGGTAAATATTGGCAAATTATCATAATTTTTGGGCTGAGAATATCTATGAATGAAATGAGGGCTACCTTCTAGTTCCTTCCTCGGAAAAAATTAGTAGAGTTGGAAAATTATTACCTAGTACTTTGATGAGTAGGTGGTAAATATTGGCAAATTATCATAATTTTTGGGCTGAGAATATCTATGAATGAAATGAGGGCTACCTTCTAGTTCCTTCCTCGGAAAAAATTAGTAGAGTTGGAAAATTATTACCTAGTACTTTGATGAGTAGGTGGTAAATATTGGCAAATTATCATAATTTTTGGGCTGAGAATATCTATGAATGAAATGAGGGCTACCTTCTAGTTCCTTCCTCGGAAAAAATTAGTAGAGTTGGAAAATTATTACCTAGTACTTTGATGAGTAGGTGGTAAATATTGGCAAATTATCATAATTTTTGGGCTGAGAATATCTATGAATGAAATGAGGGCTACCTTCTAGTTCTTTCCTCGGAAAAAATTAGTAGAGTTGGAAAATTCTTACCTATTATTTTGATGAGTAGGTGGTAAATATTGACAAATTATCATAATTTTTGGGCTGAGAATATCTGTGAATGAAATAAGAATTATCTTTGAGCTTCTGAGTCGGCAAAAAATTAGTAGAACGGGAAAACTGTCACCTATTATTTTTCTGCCTTAGTCCTAAATATTGGCAAAACTATCGAATTATTTGCTATGATAAAATCTGTGGATGAAATGGAATTTGGCTTCCAACTAGATTCTTCTTAAATGCTGATAGTTATATTTAAACAAGTTTTGATAAAAATAGGTTTTCAGATTCTCAAAGCTATAAAAGTATTTGGGGAGATAAATAGTATTTTATTGATAATTATAATTAGAGGTTCCTGTCACCCCTGAAAAGGAGAGGCAACTGACTTTAATTCTATTACCACATCTTAAAAAACTATTAAATAAGTTAATCTTTCAAATCACTATCAATGAGAACTGCAATAAAAAGTGCAGGTTCTTTACCATTATTTACCCATGCGTGATTAGTGCCTCGTTGAACCACAACATCAAATGGTTTTAACTGAACTTCATCATTATCTAGTAATAGAGTCACATCTCCTTTTAGTAAAATAATATAATCTATTGTTTTTGTTTTATGCATTCCAGGATGTCGAGTTGTATCGACTCTATCTTGAGATGCACCTATTTCGGCAAAAGCTATAGCTGCTAACTCTTCAAGCTTTTCCTTTGGCACTCCCTCCGGAATAGGATTTATCGCAAAATATCTAAACTTGGTTCCTCCTTTTGGAGGAGACAAAAGTACATCAGTATCAGCTCTATCAATTTCATCAAAAGTATTTATTTGATTTCCATCAGTGTTCCATATTTCAAATAGTCCTCCGACTTCCTTACCTATCGATCTTGCTGGGGGTCCATCAATCATTACAATTGATTTACCATCAGCATTATGTCCGGTAACAATTCTTCTCAATCCTTCCATAGCTTTTCTTTTTAATAATTAATAACTAAAAGATTTACCTAGATATTTTAGCTTGCTAGTCTTCTATATCTAGTAGTAAGTTTAGCTCTTTTACCATAAAAAAATTATTTGCTAAATACTCACTTCAAAAAATCTATTCAAAAATTTAAAACAAAAATTTAAAATGGGTAGTCCTAGTAGTCCTATAGATGTGCTAATTTTTGCCCAAATTATCTGTGACAAAATTTATAGATGAAATGAGAATTACCCCTTTTAACTCCCCTCAATCAAGATTACTGAAGTTGAAAAATTATCTCCTCAGTTGCCAGTCTCAGAAAATTAGTAAATTCACCAAACGAGGGACAATTATTTTTCTGAATAAGTGCTAATTTTTGCCCAAATTATCTGTGACAAAATTTATAGATGAAATGAGAATTACCCCTTTTAACTCCCCTCAATCAAGATTACTGAAGTTGAAAAATTATCTCCTCAGTTGCCAGTCTCAGAAAATTAGTAAATTCACCAAACGAGGGACAATTATTTTTCTGAATAAGTGCTAATTTTTGCCCAAATTATCTGTGACAAAATTTATAGATGAAATGAGAATTACCCCTTTTAACTCCCCTCAATCAAGATTACTGAAGTTGAAAAATTATCTCCTCAGTTGCCAGTCTCAGAAAATTAGTAAATTCACCAAACGAGGGACAATTATTTTTCTGAATAAGTGCTAATTTTTGCCCAAATTATCTGTGACAAAATTTATAGATGAAATGAGAATTACCCCTTTTAACTCCCCTCAATCAAGATTACTGAAGTTGAAAAATTATCTCCTCAGTTGCCAGTCTCAGAAAATTAGTAAATTCACCAAACGAGGGACAATTATTTTTCTGAATAAGTGCTAATTTTTGCCCAAATTATCATAATTTTTTCTGTGACAAAATCTGTGAATAAAATGAGAATTGTCTCCTACTCCTCCTCATGGGAAAAGAATTAGTAGAGCAAGTAAAACCAACCCTACTATTTTGACAACTAAACTCTACAATTTAGGAATTTTTTCTACCCAAAAATCTGTCAATTAAACCTTCGCCTCCTCCTTTACCAACTTATCCCAACCTAAATCTTTCAAAGCATGATTTCGACGCAACGGACGAGTTACTAATTCCAAAATATCACGAGCATTTGTAAACCCATGAATTTGAGCAAAAGTAAACTCAACAGACCACTTAGTATTAATTCCTCTAGCTTCCAAAGGATTAGCATGAGCCATACCAGTAATTACCAAATCTGGCTTCAATTCATAAATTCTTTGAATCTGATTATAATTATCAGGTTTCTCAATAATCTTAGGCAAAGGCGCACCCATTTCGTTACAAGTTTTTTCTAACATTTCCAACTCGGCTTTTTGATATCTTTTATCCATATAAGGAATACCAATTTCTGAGCAAGTCATGCCACAACGAATCAAAAAACGAGCCAAAGAAATCTCCAGCAAATTATCACCCATAAAGAAGACAGATTTACCACGAATTAATTGGATATAGTCTTCCAAATTATCCCAAATTTGCTTTTCTCGTTCTGCTAACCCTTGGGGTTCAATACCAAAAACAGAACAAATCTTCTCAATCCAAGCCCTACTTCCATCTGGTCCTATGGGGAATGGCGCACCAATTAATTTACACTTACGACGACGCATTAAAGTAGTAGCAGTCCGACTCAAGAAAGGATTTAAACCTGCCACATAATATCCCTCTTCAACTACTGGTAATTCTGTGTAACGTTTAGCAGGCAACCAACCAGAAACTTTAATTCCTTGCTTCTTCAATTCCAAAGTCAATTGAGTTACAACTGGGTCTGGTAAAGAGCCAAATAAAACTAAAGGTGGATGCTCAACATACTCAGATTCTTCGGCAGCAACCTCCTCTTTTTTCTTGCCAAAACTTAATAGTTTTTGTATCCCACTTCTTTCCTCTTTTTCCACTTCAGGAGCTTGATTAGGACAACGAGCTGCCATAGCTGCTAAGACAGTATCTTCCCCTTGAGTAAAGGCATAATCCAAACCATTAGCACGAGCAACCACAATTGGAATACCAATTTCTGACTCTAATTTAGGAGCCAAACCTTCCAAATCCATTTTAATAATTTCAGTGGTACAAGTGCCAATCCAAACTATCACACTAGGATTCCTGTCGCGCTTAATTTGTAAACATAAACGTTTCAATTCATCATAATCATTTAACTTAGCTGAAATATCACCTTCTTCCAACTCAGCCATAGCGTAACGAGGTTCAGCAAAAATCATTACTCCCATGGCATTTTGTAAGAAATAACCACAAGTCTTAGTACCAATTACTAAGAAGAAACTATCTTCAATCTTTTGATAAAGCCAAGATACACAACTAATCGGACAAAAAGTATGATAATTACCAGTTTCACATTCAAAAGTTAAAGCTTCAGGTGCAACAGTATTAGTCATCAAAAAATACTCCTATTTATCAATAATTTTTTTGGGGAAAAATCAATGCTCATGCTAGTAAAAAGTCAACCTTTATAGCACTACAAAAAAGTGTGAGATAGGGAGAAAATTCTATAAGATTACAGGTAATATAGCACTATAGGAATTTGTTAGGACATTTTTCAATCTTGTTCGCGGAGCATTTACGCACCGAAAACCCTTTTACATTTCGCTATTCCCTGTTCCCTGTTCCCTATTCCCTAGCGCTATAGTTTTAAGTTCAACAAATAACTGATTGCTAATCGCTATGTATTGAAATAACATTTACAAATTACATCTTTAATGTAAACTGTGTTTTTTTTGAGTAAAAGAGACTCTGGTTGATACTAATAACATTTCAACCAGCACAGGCATAAAAATCAATAGTTGATGTAATTTTTATATCTGCTAAAAATCAAAACATAGTAATTGAAAAAGGCAGAAGGCAGATGACAGAGGGCAGAAGCGGCAAGTTAGAAGAGGATTCAGACCCCTTCATAATTGAAGCCACGGAATAAAACAGTGGGAGTCTTAAACCTTTGCTCCCTTTCCTAGCAGCAGAGGGCAGATAACAGAAACCTTTTACCAAATAATTAATAATTAATAATTAAAGAATTCTGGTTTAAAGCCTCTACTTTTAAGGGGAAAAAGCTGCCGTTTTGCTGGCGCATAACTACGTTAACGGCTGTCACCGACATGTTTGCGTAGCATTCAGCAGGAAAAAGCGTAGCTTCCCGTAGGGTGGGATGTATAGATTTCCTAACCATATCCAATCGACCAAGAAAAGAAATCATATTTCCTTATATTCAATTCCGTAACGGTCTTAACCAGAGGTAATTATCCATTATCAATTATCAATTAATTAACTTCTGCCCTCCCCCGATAAAACAAACTAGTCAATTTCAATTTTCCTATTATTTAACCCAACAAACCTTCAAGATCGTCATCGTTAGAAGACTTTTTATCTCCTGCTAAAGAATCTAGATCGGCCTCATCCAAATCAAGATCATCTCCATCCAAATCAAGATCCAAATCTCCTAAATCATCAGAAGACAAATCATCAAATTGATTATCATCTCCTAAGTCGCTAAGATCCATATCACCTAGCTCATCCAGCCCAGACTCATCTAACTTCGCCGATGTATCTTCAAAGGGATCGGGAATATCTTCTGCGATAAAGTCAGAGCTATCTTCTCCAAGATCGAGATTGTCAGAAGTATCTACATCTATATCGCTGAGGTCCATACTACCCAAGTCATCTGCTGCTTCTGGGTCAGAATCCATATCCAAGTCCAAATCATCATCTGCTTCTGAGCCAGAATCCAGTCCCATATCCAACTCATCCGCTGCTGAATCCATATCCAAGTCCAAATCATCATCTGCTTCTGAATCAGAATCCAGTCCCATATCCAACTCATCCGCTTCTGACTCCATATCCAAGTCCAAATCATCATCTGCTTCTGAATCAGAATCTAGTCCTATATCCAACTCATCCGCTGCTGAATCCATATCCAAGTCCAAATCATCATCTGCTTCTGAATCAGAATCCAGTCCCATATCCAAGTCCAAATCATCATCTGCTTCTGAGTCAGAATCCAGTTCCATATCCAACTCATCCGCTGCTGGCTCCATATCTAAGTCCAAATCATCATCTACTTCTGAGTCAGAATCTAGTCCTATATCCAACTCATCCGTTTCTGACTCCAGGTCTAACTCACTCTGGTCATCATCAAGCAAATCATCAGAGTCCATATCCATTTCCGAGGCCATGATAGCAGCTCCACCAACAGCGGCAGCTCCACCTACCACTGCTGCAGTACCCCAATTATTAGAATCTTCATTTTGGTCTGGCATAATTGGGGAATAAGATCCTGGAGACTCTTGAGGATCATCAGACAATATCGATGTTGATTTTTCTATGGAAGGATCTGGTTTTTCACCTATGGCAATATCTGGGTCAAAATTTAATCCTAAAACTTCTATTAAACTATCTGCATCTGCCTTAAGTTTGGAGAAAGGCAACATTAATGCCTCTAACTCTGGTTCCAGGGCATTAAGAATTCCCAAGATAAGGTATGACACAGGTCTCCTTCCTCCATCAGGAGTCTGGACTGTATTTTCATCTGTCATGTGCAGTACCAACCATGGGCGATTTTTTTGGTAGTAGTGCAGCCATTTTTGTTTGAGGGACGTTGATAATTGTTCAAAGAAAACCATGACTTCTATAATTCCTTATCCTGAGAAGAGCTAAATCTATTAAACCATCATCAGGTCAAGCTTCTCATCCTCTGACATAACTTCAGGCTTACTAGGATTTAAGTAGAAATCAGATAGTAAGGAAAACAAATCGCGATCAAGAGATTCGTTGGGCACTACTCCTTCTGGCAATGCCAAAATTTGGTCGGCAATGTTCAGGTAATAGTTACAAACGTATTGGAGTGAAGGATCGTTTTCGGCCATTTCAAACAATGTTTTGCCCTTGACGCGAGAAACCCGAATATCTTCGATTAGTGGTAGGACTTCTAGTACTGGCATTGGTACAGCTTCTACATATTTATTAATTAGATCGCGCTTGGATGTACGATTACCTATTAGGCCCGCTAAACGAAGAGGATGGGTACGAGCTTTTTCACGGACAGAGGCGGCAATGCGATTAGCTGCAAAGAGGGCATCGAAGCCATTATCTGTGACAATCATGCAGTAGTCTGAATAGTTTAGTGGAGCTGCAAAACCACCACAGACTACGTCACCGAGTACGTCGAATAAAATGACGTCGTATTCGTCAAAGGCATTTAATTCTTTGAGTAGTTTGACTGTTTCGCCGACAACGTAGCCACCACAACCTGCTCCAGCAGGTGGTCCACCTGCTTCTACACAGTCTACACCACCATAACCTTTATAAATGACATCTTCTGGCCAGATATCTTCGTAATGGTAGTCCTTTTCTTGTAGGGTGTCAATAATTGTAGGGATGAGAAATCCTGTGAGGGTAAATGTACTGTCGTGTTTTGGGTCGCAACCGATTTGTAGAACTTTTTTACCACGTTTGGCTAAGGCCACTGAGATGTTGCAGCTTGTTGTAGATTTGCCGATGCCGCCTTTTCCATATACTGAGAGTTTCAATTTTTTTCTCCTGGATAATTTTTTAATTTTAGATGAGGCTTAAGAACTTTTTATAATAAGCTCAAGTTTTGCTTATAGCGCTGCGCGCAGGCAACAGCTACAGTAAGTCAAAAGTTAGAAGTAATCCTTGACAGAGTTTGAGTGTTTATTATTGCCTTAACCTATTTCCGTATTGCTGTAACTTATGGGCAAACTTCTGGTTATGGAGATAAAGTCCAGATTTATTAAAGGTTGGTCATTTTCAGTTATCAGTTATCAAAATAATATGGGTCGGGCAACCCCGCCTTGACTGGCGCAATATTTTTGGAGCGGAGCTTAAATCCCCGTTACAAAAATAACTTCTGACTGTCTTAAGTGTGTCTTACATTCTGAGGTCCCCTAAGAATTACACACTCGCTTCTGACTTCTGACTTCGTTAACAGTACCTCCCGTAATAGAGAAGCTACAAAAATACTGAAGTTGATTTTCTCTTGGTCGATTGGATATGGCTCCGAGACCAGCTCTTATCAGAGCCGCTCCGAAGATCGCCATCCCTTGACGGCTTTTCATTCCCTTAAAAGGGGGAGCTTGAGACCTTACTTTATTGGCTTTATTGGTCAACCTATTTTTTTTGGCTTCTGAAAAGAATTATTGTCTAACTTCACTACAAAAAAAAGAGGGGCAAGATTTATCAGATGCTCTAAACAGAAGCATTTAGATTGAATATTTTTTAAGTTTAATTTTTTACTGCTATTAATTGCTTTTAAGGGAAATTTATCAGCTAATAAATTATTTTTGTAGTTTATTTTTTATAAAAAGTAACAATATTAAAAAAAATAGGTATTGAATAATATCAAGACAAATTTTATGGCTCAAATGAATGCTTTCAGAGACTTTGAGGTTAGAAGGGTTTTCTAGTTTAGTCTGATAATTAGACGATTGCCCAATAGTAAATTCAATTATTGAGGAACAGGATTGCCCAAGGTTAATTTTTATAACAAAAAATTTTATTAGCCCAAATAAATTTCTTTAGGAGTGTTGGGGAAAATATCAGGAACGGGCAAGATGCCCATTCCACTGAGGAAACGGAGACATGGGGACGCGGGGACGCGGTGACACCCTATCTCCTCCTCTCTGTGTCCTCAATAATCCCCTCTCCGTGTCTCCCCCTCTCCGTGTCTCCGTTTCCTCAAGAACCCCCACTCCCCCACTCCCTCACTCCCTAGAGTGGCCGGAAAATTACGCTGAAATAAAATCCTGAGTCTTGAGCATTATTGCCACGATCGTCCAGGTCTACCAAAGGGATACCATAGTCCAGACGCAAATCAACCTGTGGCAGTGGTTGCCAAATCAAACCTATGCCTGCTCCTGCCAAAAATCTTTGGTCTGGTAAAAATTCATTATTAGGATTACTACCATCATTCCAAACAGCTCCAATATCTATAAACGGAGTAAATTGTATCGATGGTAAACCAGACTCATCCCGATAAACCGTAATCCGGTCTTCAATAGAAAACCGAAAACCATTATCCCCGGAACGTATATTCTGGCGATAGCCCCGTAACGATAAACCACCGCCAATAATAAATTGTTGATATGGCAATAGAGGAATTGAGGATAACTGCAAATCTCCTTGGACAATCAATAAATGATTTGCACTTAATCTTTGTACCCTTTGCACTTGGCCTAGCCAACTGAAGAAATTTCCATCGGGTTGAGGGTCTTCCTTCTCTGTAGCATCAAATAAATTAGTGCCAATATTAAATTGCGATCGCAAAGCCCAAGCTCCTCGAGGATCTCGACGAATATAGTCTTGTCCTAACCTAATCACAGTAGTGCTGTTAATACCATCTTCTTCTGGAGTATTAGGGTCATCAAATAATTCATCGTCAAAAAAAGTCTCTGTACGCTGATAGCTCAAGCCTACAGAAAAAGCTAACTCTTCTCTAGGAGTTCTTATAACAGGCTGACGGTAACTAAACTCATATACATCTGTTGCGCCACTAATCTCTATACCTTGAAAATCTTGACCAATTCTATTACTGTTAGGTGCTGCTCTAAACTGTAAAGTCCCATTCATAGAATTAATGGGTAAATTGTAGATAAAGTCAAAAACATCTGATTCATCCCTAAAAAGCCTGGTGGTATTGTAGGATGCCACAAAAAAATCACCCCGCCCTGTCAAGTTACGATGTAGTAATGTCGAACCTACTCTTTCAGAGCCGACTGTGGGAGGTGAGTAATTATCAGTATTTATACTAAATTCAAAAGGGTTTGCTTCTGTAACACGAACAATTAGAATACTCTCTCCTGGATTTTCGCTGGCTCGCAAACTAGCTTCAATATTTTCAAATAAGGGATTACCTCGAAGTAATCGTAGTTGATTTTCTAGTTGAGCAGTGTCCAATGGTTGGCCTGCTCCAAGTCGTATCCGATTTTTAATATAAGATTTATGTAATCTTTTTGTACCTTCTATTTGGACTTCTCCCAAAATTCCTTCTATAACTTGAATTCTGACTACGCCCTCGGCGATCGTTTGGGGCGGTAAAATTGCTCTTGAGGTGATATAGCCACGTTCTAGATAAATTTCGGTAATTTGATCTGCTATTTGCCGAAGTTCTGATAGGGTAACTAAACGTCCTTCTAACGGCCCAGTGAGGGAGTTTATTTCTTCTGGGGTTAAAATTGTACTTCCTGATACTAAAATTCTCTGCACGGGAATTTTTTGAGTAGGCTCATCTGGCAGAGGTTGGGGTGGTGGTGATTTTTTTAGTTCTTCTTCTTTTGGCTCTTCTGGTTGGGTTGGTTGGGGAAGGGGTTGGAGGAAGCGATCGCGATTTGGATCTGGTCGGGGATTATCTGGTAAATTTTGTCGTATTTCTTGATTTGTTGGAGTATTTTGGGCATAAATTGGTTCTTTTGAATTTAAAGTATTAATAATTTTAATGTTTTTTTGTTGAGGATAAATTTTGGAGTCGGCTATTAATTTTAGCCCTTGATTTTTGAGTGATTGAGCGCTTAAAGTTTTTTGTTTAAGGTTTTTATTTCGATATTTATAAATTAGTTTTGGAGTTGATTTTGATATTAGTTTAAAGTTTTTGCATGATAAACAATGCAATTTTTTGGTTTTCACTGAATTTTTATCCCATAATTTATTCACATCTGTAGTTTTGGATACAGCTTGATTAGCTAATAGGCAAATAATTATAAATGTAGTAGGAATTAATGTGAGCGATTGAAACATTGCAATAGTTATAGTCTAGGTTTAGTTTTATTTACAAAAAAAATGTGAATTCTAGCTCCTAGAGCGTTCTAATAACAGCCAAAAACTAAGTTATTTATTTAGATATATAGCAATCGTATTGAAATTTTGAAATATTGTAGATTTGAGGGAACAGGGAACAGGGAACAGGGAACAGGAAATGAGAAACGCCGAAGCAATAAAATTATCGCAAATAATTTAGGATTGCTATAAAATGCGTCTAATCAAGGAACAGTATTAAGTTTTTCTACATTTATTTAATCGGGTATTTATTCGACAAAATATAAGTTTTTTCTGAAGCATTAGTATAAACGATTTAATTTTATCAATAATTATATAGTAAGCTAAGACACATTGATATTTTATGTTCTGTGTTAAGGGTTTTCTTTGACAAAGGAGTTACATAGTTTAAATACTCAACAGCTTAGTAAATTAATACTCAAAACCTACTGCGAAAATATTTATTCTGAATTTGAAGCAGGAGTCAGGAGAAAGCAATTCTGGAGATAGAATCAATGTTCGTGGGGATTCAAAACCCCAACCAATTGTGGACACCGGGAGTGGCGGTGAGGATTTATACCCGTTCATTAATGGATAATTACCTCTGATTAAAACCGTTACGGAATTTAATATCAGGAAATATTATTTTTTCTCTTGGTCGATTGGATATAGCAAGGAGACCCGCTCTTATCAGAGCCACTCCGAAGATCGCCATCCCACCCTACGGGAAGCTTTCCTGACGGAATACTATAGCAAACGCTAACGACCCCTTTTTTCTCCTTGAAAGGGTCAGCTAACTAAAGCTGAATTATTCAATTATTAATTAGGGTTTGCTTATGGAAGTCTTTTTGCTAAGGCAGGGAGTAGGGAGTAGGGAGTAGGGAGTAGCTAAAACTCAAGAGTTGGGGGGAGTTGTAGAGGAGGTACTCAGAAAAATTATCCTTTGCCAACTCTGCCCCACTATACGCCAAAATACTCACTTTTTTCGCCTGATCAGGCGAAAATCAAGTACTTTTTCACGTTCTAAAAAGGCACTTACCTTTATCTATAAAGACTTTGATATTTAATCAGCAAGCCCTAATTATTAATTATTCGGTAAGGCTTCCAGCCAGTAGCCAGCTACTCTCATCTATAGCACCAAAAAAAAATCTACTGACTCCTGACTTCCAGCCGAAGGCTATTAACATGAATTTTGAGTTACCTAAAAGTATGCAAAAACAATCTTCTGGGCCAAGGACTATTAGACCAATTGGAGTTGCCTCACTACATAGTATTGCTTTTTCTAGAGAGACTCTCTATGCCATTGACAAAAATCGTGGTTTTCTGCTAAAAATCGACCCAAAAACAGATAATACAATAGTTATTAATCCATTTCAAACTAATGAATTTATTGATGTTACAGGTATTGCACTTTGGAAAGATACTCTTTGGTTGACAAGGGAAAATAAAGTTTATTTCTGTTCTAATGCAATTGGTAATTCATCAGAGGGACGTCTAAAATGGCAACATTTTTTCACTTTACCTTATGCTGCTGATGGAATTGCTGTTTGGGAGTCAACAGTTTATGTCACTTGTCAAAAACTAGGTAGGATTTTTGTATTAGACAAAAATACTAGACAACAAATTACTGGATTTTATGCTCCAGGAATCGGTTTTGAAAATATTACAGTACAAAATGAAGAGTTGTGGCTTTGTGACCGCGAGGAGCAAACTGTTTATTGTTTAGAAAGGGCAACTGGTCAAGTTAAGTTTAGTGTACTGACTCCTTTTGAAAATCCTACGGGATTAGCATTTTATGTGGATATAAATACTGGGGAAAGACAACTTTATGTCGCTTATGCTGGTGATGAACTTTATATTAGGGATGATCCAAACTCAGAAAGACAGTATGAGCTGAGTAAGCGCGATCGCTCTTTTATACATCCTCTTTATTTTTATTACAATGAAGAGGAAAAATATGCTGTTTCTAATAGTTTTTTAATAGAGATGTCTTATGTAGAAGAATTAGAGCCATTAGATGAAGTATTTTTAGAAGATTTAGAATGGCGTATTGCTTTACCATCAGAAACTCATCGCCAAAAAGTTAGGGAAATTTCTTCTATAGGAATACCTTTTACTGAAGAAATTCAAAATGGTGAAAAAGTTGCTGTTTTTCGGTTTCAACCATTGCGTCAAAGTGAAAGGCGTATATTTGGTTGGAAGGCTTTATTAGAAGTAAGGGCAATTAAGTACCAAATTCAACCTTTTAATGTAGAAAATATTCCAGAATTGCCAGAAGGTTTTCAGGAAAAATATCTCGTAGATAATGATAATTTGGCGATGGATAAAGAGATGGTGATCCAGGCAGCAAAAGATGCTGTTTTACAAGAAAAAAATATATTGCGTCAACTGCTTAATATTCGGAATTATGTCTACGATCAACTTTCTTATGGAGTAACAGCTAAGATTGATACTCCAGATATTGTGTTAGAAAGAGGTGTTGGATCTTGTGGAGAGTATGTAGGATTACTGTTAGCTTTGGCACGATTAAATAAGATTGCTTGTCGTACAGTGGGTCGCTATAAATGTCCGGCTTTTGCTGATAGAAAAGGTGTGCCTTTAGAGCCAGATTTTAATCATGTGTGGTTAGAATTTTATCTACCTGGTTTTGGTTGGGTACCTATGGAATCAAACCCTGATGATTTACAGGAAGGAGGACCTTATCCATTAAGGTTTTTTATGGGTTTAGCTTGGTATCATGTAGAAATTGGTAAAGGAATTAAGTTTGAAACTCTGAAAAATAAGGGGATACCTGTTAATAAGGAAAAAGTTTCTATTGGTAATTTGGCAATTAATCATGTCAAGTTTACCATTTTAGAAGAGCTACCAAATAATGAATAATGAATAATGAATAATGAATAATTAGGGCTTGCTGAATAAGTCTTTTTGTTAGGGTAGGGAGTAGGCAGTAAGGATGAATGGGGAGTTGTATAAGAGGCCGTCATTCATAATTTCCCCTTAGTTTTTCTCTCATCATTACCCCCAAATCCTCATTTTTTCCCCTCTATCCACCGGAAAGCTGATAATTTTTCAGTTTCTAAAATTCTTCAAGCCAATATCTATTAATGCTTTTAGATTTAATCAGCAAGCCCTAATTAATAATTAAAAAGGACAGGCTTGAAACCTTGTTTCCTGTTCCCTCTTTTAATAAACCTTAGACAAGGAAATATTTCTCCCACTGTTGCCTGTTCTCTGTTCCCTGCTATAAAATAAAAAATCTAAAATTTGAGGAGAAGTTGTGGAATTAACACTCATAAATATTATGGCGATACTGGCATCAGGACTAATGTTAATCGTAACTGGAGGAGTAGTATATTTAACGGCAGCTGAATGGCGCGATCGTAGACGTCAACAAAGGGATAAAGATAACCGTTAAAGACATTTTTTTCTCTACTTCCATTTTTACAGCAGTTTTGGAGTTGATGAGGTACAAAATTTTAGGACTTTAGGACTTTAGGAAGTAGGCAGTAGGCAGTAGGGAAAAAAAGATTAAAATTTAAACTGTACCTCACTATCCGCGCAAAGTGCTGTAATCATGGCGATAATGAAATTATCGCTTTTTTTTTTGACATTTTATCTGCTAGTTGGATAGCAGAAGGAAGAAGGAAGAAGGAAGAAAAAATAAGGAAGAGGGAAGAAGGTTTAAAAGCTTGAAAAAACGTAAATTTCCTGTAGATATTCACCCTTGGTATTACACAAATATATCCGAGCTGATATGAACCTATCCCACTAATAATATTTTTGCTGAAAACCTTAAATATTTTGAGAATTATACCAATTTCATAAAATATTGCTACAGTGACTACATAGGGAACAGGGAACACCGGAGCTGGGAACAGGGAAAGAAAAACATCATAAAAAAGAGGAAAAAAGGTGAAAATTTTATAATTTATGGAATTTATAATTTTTTCTTTTAGGAATAAATGACAAATTAAGATGTAACTGCCTTTGCATGAATTTGGTATTAAAAACGAAAAATTAAGCTTTTCAAATAAATTTTACTTAAACAAATAAGCTTATTTAAAATAGTGGGATAGGTTCATGATACTATATCATGTCCGGTATAAGAGCGCGATAGAACTCCATTCTGCGATCCGCGATGATGCTGGCGCAACGCTTCATGTTAACGTTTCCGGTAGCATTTTGACAGAAAAGTTGTGCACCAGCAAACAAAAAACTTTCTCCTTCTACTCCTTTTTCTTCTTCTTTCTTTACTCCTGACTCCTGACTCGTACCCTCACCCATAATACTTTTTCAGCAAACCCTAATTAATGAAACTTCATACAAGCTTTTGATATAGCAGATTTGTCGTATATTAAAGTACACGCATTAACAAGGGAATTTCTAGCTTCCTTACCGAAAAATTATGGTTTAAAGCCTCCCCTTTTAAGGGGATAATAAAGAAAAATTTTCATCTCTTTGTCAATCCTCTTCTTTCAAGGAGAGGTAATTATTCATTATTCATTATTCATTATTCATTGTTGAACTACATAATTTGTAATATTCTCTTGATGGTATAACACTACGTTACCATGGTTATATTAAAAATAATGCTATGCAATCTTCCCCCTAACTCCAATTTTTGAGAGTTAAATATATAGTAAAAATTTTATTATTTAATATCAAAAAAAAATACTTTAGTTGAAAGATACAGCAGTTTCCGAAGCTATGAGGTACAGTTGTTTTTATTCTTTTCTGTTCCCTGTTCCCTGTTCCCTCAAACCTAAAATTTTGTACCTCGTAACAATGGAAAATGCTGTAATAGGAAAAAGTAACTGCTATTTATATTTTTGAAAAGATTTTTCCATCTAGATTATCTTTATTTTTGAACTAAAAAAAATGTACGATTTGCCACCTGTTTACTTTGGTCTGTTCTCTTCTATGATTGAGTTTTTACGACCAAGATAAAAATACTATATATAACCTCAATAAAATTGGTATATAATTATTATATGATCAGGGAATATATACATAAAAATGCTGCAAATATCAATTCTTAATTTGTAAATAGAATAATCAATATAGAAAAAAAATAATTATGAATAACGATAAAATTACAATTCTTCTAGTAGATGATTGTCCCCATATTTTATCTTGTTTATCTGAAATCATCCGCTGTAAAGGGTATAGAATAAAACAAGCTAATTCTGGTGAATTAGCATTAAAATATGTAATAGACAATAAGACTGATTTAATATTAATGAATGTAAAAATGCCAGAAATAGATGGCTATCAAATCTGCAGACAACTACAAGGAAATCCTAACACTCATAATATACCAGTAATTTTTCTGACCGATATATCTGATACTACGGAAAGAATCAAAGGGTTTCAAGCCGGAGGAATAGATTATATTAGTAAGCCCATTCAACGAGAAGAAGTATTAGCAAGAATAGAAGCTCAACTGACAATCAAAAAACTACATCTAAAATTAGAAGAAAAAAATAAACAACTAGAAAAGGAAATAGAAACAAAGCTAAAAAATGAATATAACTTATCAGCAATCATTACTAATATGTCAGAAGGTCTGATGATTATTAACAGAGAAGGGAAAATAGTTTTTGTTAATCCAGCAACAGAATTGTTATGGGAAAAATCGGCTACAGAGTTAATCAATGAAGAAATAGGTTTACCTCTTGTAAATGGTAATGAAACAGAAATATATATTCGACAAAAATCGGGAAAAGTTTTATTTATAGAAACACATATAAAAGAAATTATTTGGGAACATGAAAAAGCTTATCTTTTAACTCTTAAAGAGGTAACAGAAAGTCGTCGCGAACAAGAACATTTAAAACTATTAGAAAGAGCAATATTTACAGCCCCTCAAGGAATTGTAATTAGCGACTTAACTGTAGACGAACACCCAGTAATATATGCTAATTCAGGTTTTGAAAAAACTACAGGTTACTCAATTTCTGAAGTTATTGGTAGAAATTGTCATTTTTTACAAGGTACTGATACAAATCAGCCAGAAATTCAAAAATTGAGAGAGGCGATCGCCACGGGAAAAAAATATTCGGTAGTCTTACAAAATACCCACAAAGATGGTAGTACATTCTGGAATGAAATAACAATTTCTCCAGTGCATGATGATTTTGGAACTTTAACTCATTATGTAGCAGTGCAAGTAGATGTTACCGAACGTATAGTTGCCCAACAAGCATTACAGGAAAGTGAAGCTCGTTTTCGCTCAATGGCAGATGGTATAGCTGTAATGATCCGTGTGGCAGATACTAATGGTAACAGCACATTTTTTAATCAAACATGGTTAGAATTTACTGGAGACAATTTATCTGATACTGTAACAAATGAATGGTTAAAATGGGTTCATCCAGACTATAAAGAACACTGTCGTTTAATGTATACACACAGCCATAAAACTTTTGCTGCCTTTCAGATGGAATATCGTCTGCGTCGGTTTGATGGCAAATATCGATGGGTAGTAGATACAGCTAAACCAAGATTTACTCCTAATGGAACTTTTGCAGGTTACATTAGTGCTGCGATTGATATTACAGAGCGTAAAGAGGCAGAAATAGAACTATCCACAGCAAAATTTTCTCTAGAGAGACAAATGCAAAGAGCATTAGTATTGAGAGAAATTACCCATCAAATTCGCTCTTGCTTAGAGCCAGAACAAGTATACCAAACTGCAGCAAATCAAATAGCCAGAGTTTTACATACAGACCGCTGCTTGATTCATACTTATTCAGAATTTCCTGTACCACGAATTCCCATAGTGGCTCAGTATCAGAGCTACGCTCTAGAGTTACCCTCTAATTTAGAAATTCCCATATTAGGTAATTCTCATGCTGAGTTGATGTTGTCCCAAGACTTAGCAATTGCAACTGATGATATCTATGCTGAACCTCTGCTACAAGAAGTTTTACCTTTATGTAAGGAACTCAAGCTCAGGTCAATGATGGCAATTCGGACTTCTTATCAAGGAAAAACTAATGGGGCAATCGGCGTACACCAATGTAGTTATGTTCGTCATTGGAAAGCAGAAGAAATAGAATTGTTAGAAGCGGTGGCAGCTCAAGTAGGTATTGCGATCGCTCAAGTAAATCTTTTAGCACAAGAAAAACAACAACGACAGGAATTATCCGCACAAAATGAATTATTAGAGCAAGAAATTCAGATTCGCAGGCAGGTAGAAGATTCACTCAAAAAAAGCGAAGAACGTTGGCAGTTAGTATTAAAAGGCAATAATGAAGGGATTTATGACTGGAATATTACAACCAATGAAGCCTTTCTGTCATCTCGCTTGAAGGCTATATGGGGCTATGAAGACTATGAAATTCAACCCCATTACAATGAATGGTACAGTCGGATACATCCAGGCGATCGTAAAATGATGACGGAGCTGATGAAGAGTTACTTCAAGCAAGAGACTCCTAACTTTGTTGTTGAGCATCGTATACTTTGCAAAGATGGGAATTATAAGTGGGTTTTAGCCAGAGGCCAAGCTCTTTGGGAGCCACATGGAACTCCAGTTAGGATGGTAGGATCTCTACAGGATATTAACGACCGCAAACAGATAGAAGGAGCTTTAAGAGAAAGTGAAATTCGTTATCGGGAACTGGTAGAGTCACAGGATAGTGTACTGGTTTGTAGATGGCAGCCAAATGGTGCGTTCACATTCGTTAACCGATACTACTGTCAATTTTTTGGTAAGTCTTCAACTGAATTATTAGGCAGTAACTGTTTAGAACTAATACCAGATAGAATAGCTCAAGAGCAAGTACAGAAAAATATTCAATTAATTCAAAAAAAATTATCTCCAATAACTTCAGAATATCAAGTCATTTCTGCTTCTGGGGAACGGCGCTGGGTTAGTTGGACAAATCAACCAATAATAGATCGAGAGCGACGTTTAATTGAAATTCAATCTTTTGGTATTGATATCACAGAAAAAAAGGAACGGGAAGAAGCTTTACGTTTTATTGTTGAAGGTACTGCTTCTTATACAGGAGATGATTTTTTCGATGCTTGTGTTCGGAGTCTAGCTCAAGTGCTACAACTTGATTATGCTTGTATTGCTGAATTAAAGGAAGCAGAACAAAAACTCTATGTCAAAGCATTTTGGGGTAGTGATGAAGCGATCGAAAATATCAGTTACTCTGTAGCATACACTCCTTGTGAGAAAGTATTAGAGGATAAAATTCGTTATTATCCAGATTCTTTACAACAACTTTTTCCCCAAGATGTCTGGTTAGTTAAGTTAAATGTAGAAAGTTATTGGGGTATTCCTCTATGTAATTCCCAAGGCAAAATTCTTGGTATTTTAATAGTTATGGATGCTGCACCAATGGATATTAATTCTTCTGATGAGTTGATTTTGAAAATTTTTGCTGCACGGGTGGGAGCAGAGTTAGAACGTTTACAAGGAGAAGTTGAACTCAAAAATGCTAAAGAAACTGCGGAAGCTGCTAACCATGCTAAGAGTAATTTTCTTGCTTCTATGACTCACGAGTTGCGTACTCCTTTAAATGCAATTTTGGGTTTCAGCCAACTGTTGGTGCGAGATAATTCTTTAAATGAGGAGCAAATTGAGCATTTAAAAATTATTAATCGTAGTGGAGACCATTTACTAAATTTAATTAATGATATTTTATCAATGTCCAAAATTGAAGCAGGTAGGATTACTTTAACAGAAAGTTGCTTTGATTTAGATGAACTGCTCCAATCTATAAAAGATATGATGATGCTAAAAGCTAATAAAAAAGGTTTACAACTAATCTTTGAAGTAGCCGATAATTTGCCTAAAGTTATCAAAACTGATGAAGGAAAATTACGTCAGGTTCTGATTAATATTTTAGGTAATGCTATTAAGTTTACATCTGAAGGAAAAGTTACATTGTCAGTATTTAATCATCACCAAATAGGAAAGCTAGAATTTACTATTACAGATACTGGTCCAGGAATTGAAACATCAGAAATAAATAGTTTATTTGAACCTTTTGTTCAAACAAAAACTGGTAAAAAATCAATAGAAGGAACTGGTTTGGGTTTACCTATTAGTCGGGAATTTATTCATTTAATGGGAGGGGAGATATCTGTTAGTAGTAAAGTAGGAAAGGGTACAACTTTTAATGTTGATATTGATATTTCTGCTGAAGTTATAGAAATAGTCAAAACAACAATATTATCCGATCGACGCAAGATTATCGGTTTAGAACCTCATCAACCGGCTTATCGAATTTTAGTAGTGGAAGATGTGCCAGAAAACAGTCAGTTACTAATTCAGTTACTTCAGCCTTTAGGATTTAAAATTAAAAATGCTGAGAATGGCAAACAAGCCATATCTATTTGGCAAACTTGGCAACCTCATTTAATTCTTATGGATATTATTATGCCTGTTATGAATGGCTATGAAGCAACTAAAATTATTAAACAAACATCTTTTGGTCAAGCAACTACGATTATTGCTTTAACTGCTAATGCTTTTGATGAAGATCGTGATGCTATTTTGGCAGCAGGTTGTGATGATTTTATTGCTAAACCCTTTTCAGAAGATGTATTGTTGGAAAAGTTGGCTAGTTATTTGGGAGTACGTTATCTGTATCAAGAAATAACATCAAATTCTACTACTAGAGAACCTCAAATAAAACTTACAAAAGAATCTTTAAGCATTATGCCTCCTGAATGGCTGGAGCAATTACATTTTGCTGCATTATCTGTTAATGATCGAATGGTCACTCAGCTAATTCAGCAAATTCCTGAAGCAGAAGTTAACTTAATTAATTGCTTAACAGATTTAGTAGAAAATTTTCGTTTAGATATCATCCTTGAATTAATAGAAAGTGAGGAATAAATGGAGCAAAAAAAATCTGAAAATTTACCAGCAAATATTTTAGTAGTTGATGATGCACCGGAAAATTTACGGTTATTAGCAAGTATGCTCGAGCATCATGGTTATTATGTCAGAAAAGCTATTAATGGTAGAATTGCAATTAATGGAGCACAGATTTCTCAGCCAGATTTGATATTACTTGATATTGATTTACCAGATATAAACGGCTATGAAGTATGCCAAAAATTAAAAACTTTTGAAAACACCAAAGAAATACCAATAATTTTCATTAGTTCTTATCATCAAGAAGTAGATAAAATCAAAGCATTTGAAGTAGGAGGTAGAGATTATATTACCAAGCCATTTCAAATCAGAGAAGTATTAGCACGAGTTGAAAATCAATTATCTACTTATAGACTACAAATGGAATTGAAAGAGAGAAATTCTAAGCTAGAACAAGAAATTATTGAGCGTCAACGTACTGAAGAGCAAATTCGTTTTTTGTTATTTACTACTCAGAAAATTACTTCTACTTCAGATATTTATTCAGCACTTGAAGTTACTCTCAATCATATTTGTTCAAATATTCAATGGGATTTTGGTGAAGCTTGGCTTGTTAATTCTGATAGTTCTAAAATTGTACATAGTCAAGCTTTTTATACTAATGAACCAAATTTGTATGAATTCCGAGATGATAGTAAAAAATTAACTTTTACTTATAATAAAAGCTTACTTGGTAGAGTTTGGCAGTGTAAGGATTCAGAATGGATAGAAGATATTTATCAGACATCTTCTAATTTTTTGCAACGTTACGATCTAGCTATTAAAGTCGGATTAAAATCTTGTTTTGCTGTACCGATTTTGTGGAGCAATCGGGTATTAGGAATTTTGGTTTTCTTCAATCAAGCAGTTACTCCAAAAAATCAACAATTAATTGATTTAGTTAAAGCATTAGCTAATCATTTAGGAGTAATGATTCAAAGCCGAAAAGCAGAATATACTCTGAAATTGGCTAATCAAAGACTGCATATACTTGCCACCTTAGATGGCTTGACTCAAGTAGCTAATCGTCGTCATTTTGACGAATATTTTGACCAAGAATGGCAGAGAATTAAACAACAAAATCTGCCTTTTTCTCTAATTATTTGTGATGTAGATTATTTCAAGTTATACAATGATAACTATGGTCATCAAGCAGGAGATGATTGCCTAAAAAAAATCGCTAAAACTATTTATGAAATGGTCGATATTCCTAGAAGTTTAGTAGCTCGTTATGGAGGAGAAGAGTTTGCAATAATTCTTCCTAATACTGATGCTAAAAATGCTTTTATAATTGCTGAAACTGTCCGTTTAGAAGT
Source organism: Okeania sp. (assembly GCF_983059655.1). Lineage (NCBI taxonomy): Bacteria > Bacillati > Cyanobacteriota > Cyanophyceae > Oscillatoriales > Microcoleaceae > Okeania > Okeania sp. The sequence goes on along the minus strand of NZ_CEZPJD010000008.1, from coordinate 3,548 downwards.
GCAAAATTTGAAAATTATTCATGCTAAATCTGAAATTAATGAATATGTTACTATCAGCCTAGGTATTTCAAGTATGATTCTTCAAGAAGATCGCTTACCTGCAGAGTTAATTTCTCTTGCAGACCAAGCGCTTTATCAGGCAAAAAATCAACAACGAAACTGCACTGTTAGTAGAGTAGATAGAGTTATAAATTAAATCTATAAATAAAAACTGCACATAAAGTCATCAATATCAAATCAATATTATTAATTATGACTTGAAAAACTGTCGATTTAACTACTGTAATATTTATATATAGCAATCCTAAATAGGTCGCAACTGAAAAGGCTATATAGCATTACGCAAATAGGTTAGGGCAATTATAGAAACTCAAACGAGCGTCAGGGATTATAGCGCTGTGCGCAGGCAACAGGCAACAGGCAACAGCGGTCAGACCCCGCGTCGCCGGCAGGCGCAAGGGAATGCTGACCAAGAGAGGCAACAGGGGGAATAAATTGCTGTTTGCGTAGCATTCCGTCAGGAATAATATAAGACTTTTAGCTATTTGGCCTCTCCTGCAATTTGTAAATATACCAGCGCTCATTGCTATACTTCTAACTTCTGACTTCTGTGCGCGTAGCGCTATATCATGTGCCGCTTCTAGAGGAGCTACGCTTAACAATTAATAATTATTAACAATTATTTCTCCTTGAAAAAAAGAGGATTGATTCAGAGGAATATCTTCCGTAAAGTCTTTTCATCATGCTTATTATTCGTAATACCAATTTGATAAATGTTTGCTACAAATATTGGAACTGTTTCTAGTAGTCAATAGTCAGTAGTCAGTAGTCAGCTAGATTGAGCTGTTATTATCATTTTTTACCCTGAAATAACTCTCCAAGTGCTAAATATATATCTGACTTTAACCATTTTTGTTGACCAAACTATTTGTAACATTCTCTTTTCAAAATGCTGTTGTGGTTTTAAAGATTATCAAATTTCAATAGAGCTGCTATACTAAATTTTAACTAGCTATGAGCTTGAGCGCATTTTCTGACGGAATGCTCCGCAAACAGCTTGTCGCCTAGGTTACAACTGCGGACTTCAGTGTAACGCAGTTCTGGGTTTAAATTCCCGGTTCCTATAAACCAGAAGGTGCGTGGAGGGGTTAAACCCCCTTTTCCGCTCTGGAATGCTCTGCAAACACACACATTTACTGCTGAGTGCCGATCGCTGATTACTGATTAATTATATTATTACTTCTCGAAGGTATGTCCCTAGAGTTAACTACTATTTCATCAAACTATATACTTATAGTCGATGACTTGCCTATGAATTTACGGCTTTTGTCAAGCTTGCTTAAGCGTCATGGCTATCAAGTTAGGACAGAGTCAAGTGGCAAAACTGTTATAGAAATAATTAGATCTAATCCTCCTAATTTAATATTATTAGATGTAATGATGCCAGAGATAGATGGCTATGAAGTTTGTCGACAAATAAAAGCTTTAGATGAATTTTGTGATATTCCAGTAATTTTTATTAGTGCTTTAGATGACTCTTTAGATAAAGTTAAAGCTTTTGAAGTAGGAGCAGTAGATTATATTACTAAACCTTTTCAAAAGCGGGAAGTTTTAGCACGAGTCAAAAATCAATTAATCATTAGTTCCTTACAAGCACAACTACATGAAAAAAATCAAGAATTGACAGAGCAAAATCTACAATTGCAAGGGGAAATAGCAGAAAAGGAAAGAGCTGAAACAGAAATTAGGTTTTTATTAGAAACAACTCAATCTATTAATAATGCCGATGATTTTAATTCTGCACTAGCAATTATTCTTCAGTCTTGTTGCCAACTAATTAATTGGGATTTTAGTGAAGCATGGATTCCTAATGAGGTTAATAATGTAATTGAATATAGTCAAGTTTGGTATGCTAGAGAACCTCATTTAGACCAATTTGGAACTATGAGTTCCAAGTTAACTTTTACCTATAATAATAGTTTACCTGGTAAAGTTTGGGCATCCAAAAAACCACAGTGGAGAGAAGATTTTTCAAAGGAGTCAAAAGTAGCTGCAGAAGTGGGATTAAAAGCAGCTTTTGGAGTGCCAATTATTGCGGACGATCGGGTATTAGCAGTCTTGATTTTCTTTAAAAAAAAAGTTATTTCTTTCCAACTTTATCCCATCGAATTAATTCAGGCAGCAGCTACCCAATTAGCTTCTTTAGTCCAACATAAGCAAGCAGAAGAAGCTCTCAAAATTGCAGAAGAACGATATCATGGTATCGTAGAAAATGCTGTTGATGGTATTTTTCAAGCCTCTCCTACTGGACGTTTTATTAGTGCAAATATGGCGCTAGCAAGAATTTATGGTTATTCTTCACCAGAAGAGTTACTCAAAAATATTAAAGATATTTCTCGACAGCTATATTACGATCCTAACCGCAGGCAAAAATTTGTAGCAGCAATGAAAACAGATAATGCTGTATATAATTTTGAGTCCTTAGTATATCGCAAAGATGGTAGTACATTTTGGGTTTCTGAAAATGCTCGTGCGGTATATGACTCTCAGGGAAAATTATTGTATTACGAAGGTACTGTTTCTGATATTGACGAGCGGAAAATGGCACAGGAAGCTTTGAAGTTTCAGCAACAACAAATGGAACAGTTATTGCTCAATATTTTGCCAGCTAAAATTGCTAGACGTCTACAAGAAGAACAAAAGGCGATCGCTGATAGTTTTGATGATGTGAGTGTGTTATTTGCTGACTTAGTGGGGTTTACTGAGTTTTGCTCAAATGTTTCTCCCATAGATCTTGTAAATTTTCTGAATTTGATTTTTTCTAAGTTTGACCAACTGACTCAAAAACATCGTTTAGAGAAAATCAAAACTATTGGGGATGCTTATATGGTAGTTGGTGGTCTGCTAGTAGAGCAAGATAATCATTTGGAGGCGATCGCTAATATGGCACTAGATATGCAAACTTGTTTAGATCGCATAAACGCTCGGCTAGGAAAACCTTTGACTTTGCGAATTGGTATCCATGTTGGGCCTGTGGTTGCTGGAGTTATTGGTCAAACTAAATTTATCTATGATTTGTGGGGCGATACTGTAAATATTGCGTCTCGGATGGAGTCTACTGGTATTTCTAGTAAAATTCAAGTTACCAGTCTTGTATATCAGCGACTCCAGCAAAAATTTGTATTTGAACAGCGGGGTAAGATTTCAATTAAAGGCAAAGGAGATATGAATACTTATTTTCTTAAGGGAGTGTTCAACAATTAATAATTAATAATTAGGGCTTGCTGAAAAAGTATGAGTTGTAAGAGTAGGAGTCAGGAACCTGAATCGGTGAATCCAGGAGGAATGGGAATTTGGGAATTATAGAAGAGGTAGTTGGAACAATCGTCCCTTAATTTTTCTGCCATAATCTACCCAAAATACGCTCCTAAATTGAACCGGAATTACCTAAAAGCTAGAATTTTTTGATACCTAAAAATATTCAAACCTTTATGTGTAAATACTTTGAGGTTATATCGGCAAGCCCTAATTATCAATTATCAATTATC
>NZ_CEZPJD010000007.1:0-34003 GCF_983059655.1 Okeania sp. | reverse complement strand
GATTTTAAATATATAGGTTAATGTATTCTATCTTGAATTTGTGTAATATTTAATTACAGTTTATGCCTTGATTAAAGTACAGTACTTCCTGAAATTAAACTAGGTGGGCATAAATAAACATTAAAACGAATAATCTGAAAATGAAGCTAGAAAGCAGTTTTGAACTAATTTTCAAAGTTTTTAATTTCCATCGCTATTTTATGGATAATTAAACCCACCTACTTTAACTATTAATACTGTATTTATCATCTATTATGAAATTTATCAGTCCTAAGATAGACTTTACCTCTAAGAAAATATTTGGCTAGACTAATTAAGTTATCAAAAAAAAGTACTTCTTCATAAACTTTTTCTCTGACAAAAACCTTTGAAAAACTGATACATAAATTGTCTATTTTGTCAATTTTTATGTTAAGAAAAACGTTTATAAAGCATAGCTCTAAAAGGAAGAGGTAATTATCCATTATCCATTATCCATTAATGAATATGACATCTTCACCATCTAATATCTTAAATTATCAATTGCCACCATTAGAAAATGGCGATCGCCTAACTAGACTAGAATTCGAGCGTCGTTATCAAGCTATGCCAGAACTTAAAAAAGCTGAATTAATTCAAGGAGTCGTATATATGGCATCCCCATTACGTTTCCAACCCCACGCCGAACCTCACGGGCGTTTAATTACTTGGTTGGGAGTCTATCAAGCTGCTACACCTCAAGTCCAAATGGGAATTGAACCAACAGTTCGGTTGGATATTGATAATGAACTACAACCGGATGGTGTCTTGCTAATTAAACCCGAAAGTGGCGGACAGTCTAGACTCAGCAATGAGGGGTATATAGAAGGGCCACCGGAGTTGGTGGTGGAAATTGCTGCTAGTAGTGCAACTATAGATTTAGGGGATAAAAAACTTGCTTATCAGCGCAGTGGAGTACGGGAATATATTGTTTGGCAGGTGTTTGAGCAAAAAATTGATTGGTTTAGTTTAAAGGATGGGAATTATATTTCCTTGGTACCGAATGAACGGGGGGTAATTTGTTCTGTAGTATTTCCGGGGTTGTGGTTAGATGTATCTGCTATGTTGGCAGGAAATATGCAGCAAGTGTTGGCAGTTTTGCAAGCTGGAATTATAGCTGAAGTCAGAAGTTAGAAGTCAGAAGTCAGAAGTTAAATTTGCAGCACGGACTATGAGGAAGTTGAGGTTTTGGACCTCTCGGTTCAGGTTTGATATCAGTTTGAAAAAAGAATGTTACTAATAATGAGGGCAATTCTAGGTTTTTTCTGACGGAATGCTCTGCAAATAGCTTCTAGAAATTTCAAATGCCTTAATGCGTACTGCTATACCATGTTGAAAATCCAGAAATTATATCTTGATTATGAATTTTGAATTCGTACAAACTTTAGCTCAAGTTATTCGTTTTTTTCCAGAAGAAGAAAGAAATTTATTAGAGACTAAAATTCAACATAAATATCAAAAGCAAAACACGTTGCAAAAACTCCAAGAACTAGGAAATAAAATACAAAAGCGTCGAGGTAAAAAAGCATTAGAAATAACTCCTGAAGAATTGATTATCAAAATGAGAGAAGAACGCACAGAAAAATCAATGAAAGTTTGCTTTCCAGATGGAGATAATGAATGAAAAAAAAATAATTTGCATAGATGCAAGTTTTATTATTAGGTTAGCAATTAGTGGTACTGAAATACCTAGTTTTAGTAATCTATGGACTCAGTGGGAATTGAGAGGCTATACTAAAATTGCTCCCACTTTAGTTTTATTACGAGGTAACTAATGCTTTTCATCGCTACGTTATTTCTGGTTTATTGACTTCAGAAGAGGCAACAGAAGCTTTGGAATATATTTTGAATTTAGAAATTATCCTTCATGGTAATGCTAGTTTGCATCGACGTGCTTTAAATCTAGCTCAAAATTTAACCCTCTCAGCAGCTTATGATGCTCATTATCTTGCTCTTGCAGAACAATTATCAGCAGATTTTTATACTGCTGATAGTCGTTTATTTAATATCGTAAAAACCTATTTATCTTGGATATACTTGGTTAGTTAATCCTGAATAAATAGTAATTATTTGAGCTTTAATTGAGAATATACTTAATGTTTTGATTGGAGCGATCGCTCACTCTACATTCTCAACTTGCTGCAAAAGTCGCCACCCCAATAATATCCCTACAACTATTGGAGGCGTGAGTACAGCTATGATGGCGTTGGTTGCTGTAGAGGAAATAGAAATATAAGGGCCACCATATTTTATTAACAGGGAAAGTCCAGCAGAGAGAATTAGGACTTTGAGAATGAAAATTATTTGATTATTCATATTACGATGTTAATATCGACGCTTATATCAATCAAAATTTAATCTATTCATAATTATACAGAATAGGTATATTTATAACTCAGAATTACTAATTAAACAATTATGAACTATCAAGAATCAGAACTACAAGCAAAAATCCGTCAACAATTTGATGTAGTAACTTATCCTAGAGTACCTGTAGAAAAATCTCCTAAAGATGACTATGAATTACTTTATATTCATAATCTAGTCACACCATATTATCTGAGAAATCAAAAAGTAATAAACACTGAAGGCAAAGTTATTTTAGATGCGGGATGTGGCAGTGGTTATAAAGCATTAGTATTAGCAGAAGCAAATCCAGGGGCGAAAATAGTTGGTATTGATATTTCCGAAAAATCTGTGGAATTAGCCCGTAAACGTCTGCAATATCATGGTTTTGATAATGCCGAATTTCATGTATTGCCCATAGAATAATTGCCAAGTTTAGGTTTAGAGTTTGACTATATTAATTGTGATGAAGTGCTTTATTTATTGCCAGATATAGTTATTGGTTTGCAGGCAATGAAATCTGTTTTAAAACCTGATGGAATTATTAGAACAAATCTCCATAGTTCACTAAACCGTCATTATTACTTTAAAGCTCAAGAAGTTTTCAAAATGATGGGATTAATGAATAAAAATCCTGGAGAAATGGAAATGGAGTTGGCACGAGAAACTCTGGCAGCTTTGAAAGATTCCATCATACTGAAGCGGCAAGTTTGGAATCAAGAAAGGGCAAAAGATGAAGAATGGATACACATGAATTATTTACTTCTGGAGGATAAAGGTTTGACCATCCCTGAAATTTTTGCTGCTTTGAAAAGTGCCGATTTGGAATTTATTAATATGGTGAAATGGCGACAGTGGGAAATAATGGATTTGTTTAAAAATGAGGATGATTTGCCAGCTTTTCTAGGAATGAGTTTGCCAGAAATTTCTGTGGAGGAACGACTGCATTTATTTGAACTTTTACAACCTATGCACTGTTTGCTAGACTTTTGGTGCGGTCATCCCCAGGAAAATGAATCTTTTGTCCCTGTTTCAGAATGGACTGACTTTGACTGGCAAAAGGCCAAATTACAACTCCATCCTCAGTTGAGCAATTCTCAGGCTAGAGAGGATTTGATTAACTGTATCAATAACTATAAGCCTTTTGAGATTAGTAGTTATGTGAAGTTGCCCAGCTGATCACCTATTCATATAGATAGTAGTATTGCTGTTTGTCTACTACCTCTGTGGGATGGGGTTTGTACTATAGAGTCTTTAGTAGAACGATTGGTAAAGATTAGACCATTAGACCCTATTACTCTGGAAACTGTAGGCCAGGGTAGTGGTTGGGAGGAAGTTAAGGAATTATTTGGATACTTTAGATCCTTTTCTTTATGTTTTGTTGGAACTTTAGTTTATAGTTAGTAGGTTGGTAGAAGAAAAAAGCGATCGCTTTAAGTCATACCATCGCAATAACTGTCTTAAAATTTCGTCCCTCCTCGTTTTGGCCATTTGACAACATTATTAAACTCACCTACTGAGGAAAAAATTTCTGTGGGAGATGATATGAAATTTGGGGAAGTTGGGTAAGTTAGGTTCAGGAGATAAATTTTATTTGTCCAATTTTTATAGGAGAAAACATGAAAACTGAATTTAAGGCCAAGTTCTTGCAGCACGTTGCTAAGAAGAAAAAAGAAGAGGGTTTTACCCTGATTGAATTGTTGGTGGTTATCATCATTATCGGTATTTTGTCTGCTATTGCTCTGCCTTCATTCTTGAACCAAGCTAATAAGGCCAAGCAATCTGAAGCAAAGCAATATATTAGTTCTATCAACAAAGGTCAGCAAGCTTATTACGCTGAAAATACTAATTTTGCTGCTAATGCAGGCGACTTAGGGTTAGGGATAAGAACAGAAACTACTAACTATACCTATTCTATAGGTACTGGTACTATAGGCACACAAGCCGGAGCAACTTCTGTTACTGGTCAAGCAGGAAATGGTTTGAGAGGATATGGTGGTACTGTATTTTTAGTCCAAGCTGGTCAAGCGTTAACTTCACAGACAATTCTTTGTGAAAATACAATTGTTGCTGCGACTTACACCTACGGTGCTCTTACTACTTGTATAGCTAATGGTGGTCCTGGCTGGACAGATGTCAGATAGTATTAAAATATAGTAACAGCAATAAAATTTTGCTAGTTTCACTCAAGCAAATAAAAATACTCAAAACATCTAGGTAGCGCTTAAAACGCTACCTATTTTGTTACAACAATTATTTTTTTATGAATACAATTAATTGGCAACAGCAAGCCGATAGATACCTAATGGATGAGGAGTATGCTAGAGCTGCAAATCTCTATGAAAAGGCAATATCAGCAGAACCTCAAAATAAATCTCACTACTGGAACTTAGGACTAATGTTGCTTTTGCAAGGGCAAGAGATGGAGGCGCAGACGACCTGGTTGATAGGTATGGCAGAGGAAGAAGATGAAATAGTGGAGCAGTGGACTTCAGAATTGATCCAAGTATTGGAAACAGAAGCTAATCGTCGAGCAACCATAGAAGATTACTCTATAGCTTGGGCAATTAGGCAGCATATCCGGGAACTAAATCCTACAGAAATAAATAATCTTTTGCATTTGGTAGATTTATCTATTGAGCTTGAGAACTATACAGGAAATGAATTAACTGACTTAGGAGTAATTTCATTACTTACGGCAGAAGTAGTTTTAGAATCAAATTATGATTTATTAGTTCATGTCTGGCAAAAAGTCTTGAACTATGCACCTTTACATCCGTCTTCTATAAAATTTACTGAGATTTGCGTCAATAAAATCACAGAACCCACAGATATTGCTAGAATGTTGTTACCTGTAGTATATGAAATTGCTTATTCAAAAAAAGAACAACCCACTGCAATTAGTTTGTGTGAACTCGGGTTACGTCAGAACCAACATCCAGAACTAATGATTGCTATAGCATCATTTTATGCAGATATTGGTGAATATTCTAAAGCCATTGAGTGGGTTGAACAATCATATTCTTTGGCAGAAGAATTGCCAGATAAAGTTTTTTACAATCACATAATTTTACGGTCGATGATGAATGCAGGTGGATATTGGGAAAAACTTCCTAATTTAATCGACCGACAAGAGTTATTGCTCAAATCTCTAAGCGAACACGATCTAACCAAAATAGGTGCAAGCGTTAATCTAGTTCGCTTATACAATACTGCCTTCTTTTTTCCTTATTTCCGAGATTGCTTGGAGAGCAACGTTAAACTTCGCATTCAAGTAGCAAAGGTTTGCCAAAAAAATCTTGAAGCCCTGTATGAGAAAAACATTAAACTTTATCGTCAAGGTAGAGATCGAAAAGCAATCCCTTCAAAAAAACCTCTCAAGATAGGTTATCTTTGTCATTGTCTGAGAAGACATTCTGTAGGTTGGATAGCCAGATGGTTATTTCAGCATCATAATCGCGATCGCTTTCAAATTTATGCTTACTTACTTGCATCAAAAAATGAGAACGACCCCTTACAGCAATGGTATGTTCAGCAAGCTACTCAAGCTTACAGATATGGTTTGGCCGGTCCGGAAGTAGCAGAACAAATTTATCAAGATGAAATTGACATCTTAATCGATCTTGATAGCATTACATTAAGCAGTAGTTGTGGTATTGTTGCAAGTAAACCTGCCCCTATTCAAGCCACTTGGCTAGGTTGGGATGCTTCAGGAATCCCAACTATTGATTATTTTATTGCCGATCCCTATGTTTTGCCAGAAAATGCAGGAGATTATTATTTAGAAAAAATCTGGCGACTACCTCAAACTTATGTAGCGGTAGATGGTTTTGAAATTGGCGTGCCAAGTCTACGTCGCAATGACTTGAATATTCCTAGTGATGCTGTAGTTTATTTTAGCGCTCAGAGAGGGCCTAAGTACAATCCTCAAACTGTCAGGTTACAAATGAAGATTCTCAAGGAAGTGCCCAATAGCTACTTTGTGATTAAAGGTTTTGGTGATTCAGAAGCACTTAACACATTTATGCTAAAAATAGCAGAAGAAGAAGGCTTGGATAGCAAATATTTGCGATTTATTCCGAGAGTTGCCTTTGAAGAAATTCATCGAGCTAATTTAGGTATCGCAGATATTATCTTAGATACTTATCCTTATAATGGTGCGACTACAACTCTAGAAACCCTATGGTTTGGTATTCCTATTGTAACAAAAGTAGGCGAACAGTTTTGCTCTAGAAATAGCTATACAATGATGATGAATGCTGGTATTACCGAAGGCATTGCTTGGAGTGATGAAGAATATGTGGAGTGGGGAATTAGATTAGGTAAAGATGAAGCCTTGCGACAACAAATATCTTGGAAACTCAGAAAGTCAAGGCAAACAGCTCCACTATGGAATGCCAAACAATTTACTAGGGAGATGGAAAAAGCATACGAGCAAATGTGGCAAATTTATACTGATGGGAAATAAAAATAAGTAACTCAGTCATCTTCCTACGACATTAACCTAATATTTTCTAATTTTAATGAAGGGATTACATCAGCTTCTATTTGGGAAATAACTGCTTTATTTTCATTTTCTAAAACAATTCGACCATAACTTAACCTTAAAAGAGTTTGCCAAGGTTTCCAACCTATGTTTCCTATCAGGGCAATCTCTGGCCCATCTTCAACATTCAAATCTTCTTCCATCAACAAGCTCATGGCAATTCCAGATATGGCTGCATCGGCATCTTCATCAGTTATATTGGTAGTATCAATTAGCAGGGTAATCTTCTGCTTATCCTGCTTATTCGCAACAGCTCTGATTACAGTTGCTATTTCTTCATATAGAAAATCTTCTGGCTGTTTCCAATCTGGGAAAATAATCAGGTTAATCTCTCTTAATCTTAAACTTTCCCGTAGCACCTTTTCTAAATCTTTTTCCCAAAAGTCTTTAAATATTGCTGAGTTTTCATGAATTACTAGCATTGGTAACTCAATTTTATGAATAGAATCTGATGTCACTACCATGTTAAATAAGTATTCAGATAATTGACTAACTGTTAAGATTTCTTGAGCAGTTTTTAGAATACTAACTAGCCAATTCTTACTAATAATAGTAAATCCTAATATACTGATAGGAACATAATAAAGTAAAGGTAAACTTGCCATTGCTTGTTTATATTCCTTCATAGTTACTAGATCTTTGACGGTAAAAATAGTTTGCCTAGTAAAAATTCTATATTCAGTGGTTATTTCAGAAAAAGGAAGCCAGCCACCAAATAATACTCCCTGATTTACTTCATTATCATCAGCGGTTAAAACTTCCATTGCTGATAATACTATTGACTCATCATATTGTTGAATAAAGCTATTTGCTACTAAAACATAGTCTTCCTGAATATTGTCTAATTTATTAATTAGTAATTCTATAACATCACGATGATTTTTACCCTGACAATCACCTCCATCGTGAAAAGTAATATTCTTACATCTGAGTCTTTCTCTCCAATTTGATAAGTTCTTTTGATTTTCTAAATCATTATGGAAATCTACATAAATAATTGCTAAAGGGAAAGATAAATGTAAGTTGCTTTTTTCTGATATATTTACCTTGATTTTTTGTTGAGCTTGTGTAATTTCTGTCAATTCTTGAAGTAAAAATTCATCTTCTATTTTTGTTTCACTCGGATAATTCACATCGGGTAAATTATATAGATAAGAGCCATGAATAATGCGATCGCATACTTGATCTAACATTGGGTCATTCCCTGGTTTTAGTTCTTCATTACTCTGATATTTTATAGACCTAGTATCAAACGAACTAAACTTAACTGAAAATTTATGAAAATAGGCATGAGTGAAACGATATAATTTTCTTAAATCTTCTAAAGTTGGTTTAGCTAATTCTGACATCAGGTAATCAACTTGTTTTTCTAGATATTCTGGTGTCGAGCTATTAAAAGTATGCCTCAAAGCTTGCCCATATATAGAATTTTCAAACGATGCAGCAGGAATACCTCTAACTGTTGCCTCAATAGACACTGTACTAAAAAAACAAATAGCAGCATCGATATGCCATAGCAAAGCATAGGAAGTTAATTCCTCAGATGGCATAACAATTCTAACATTACTTGGAGCTGATATTGCTTGCTTATAAGCTCGTGAGAGAAAATCAGTTTCTCCTTGATTGAATCTTCCTCCCCAAATATTCGGATGATGTCTAATTACTAAATATTCATTCCGCTTTGAAAATATTTCGATGAGAGAATCTATAACATCTAACTGTTTTGTAATTCCTTCATATTCTTTATATATTGCTAGTTCATCTTCACTAGATGTAAAAACAGCGAAAATTTTAGCACCTAGTGGTATATTAAGCTTATTTAAAACGTCAATATATTCTGTTTTATACTCATAATATTTTTCTCCATTCATATTTTTCCCAGATTCACGTTCGACAAAATACTGTCTTACCTCTTCTAATTCAAATTGAGTTAGAGGTGTATTTTTCCAAGCATTACAAAAATCAATCACTAATTTTTCACTCAAACAATGATGATTATCAAACAATCTATAACTTCTATCTATATAACCTTTTTCTTGTACTATAACATCTATTTTGAACTTGCGAGCAGCTTCAAATGCTACGCGGTATGGAGCTAAACGCGCTCCAAATAAAAACATATTTGTTGGTTGATAATCAGAGAATATTCTTGAAATAGCTCGATAAGTTAATAAACCATCTATCAAATATTGTCTATGAACTTTTCCCACTTCAGGATTTGACAAACTTATGGCTGTTATTCTGAAAAAAGTATAAATAGATGAACTAACCCACTCTCCCAGGGCTAAATCTTGATAAACAGCATGACGATAATTTGATGGGTTAACTGTTTCTACCCATTCAAAAGCTGCTTGATAATCTTCATCTGTAATAAATTCCCGAAGTTGTATGTAGGGGAGTTTGAAATCTTCGCTAAAAAACTTATGACCTGCTTGAGAACAAATTTGACATAATTCTTGTTTTCTATCTCCAGACCCCCTAATAATATAACAATCTTGATAAATTCCATCACAACCAACCACTAGAACATCACAGCCTCGTATTTGTAATGATGTAGCTACCACTGCATCAACGCGAGTGTGTAGAAACCATGCCCAAGGGCCAGAATATGGTGCAAAAAAAAGTACCTTTTTATTTTTTGACATTATCTTAACTCCTTATTGGTTTGACTTATCCAATTAAATTCCAGCTTAGAGGCGTTCCTATTTTTGCGTCTTGATTAATTGATTTTCCTATTAAAATTTTGTAATATTTAGGATGTAAACCCAACCCAGGACGCACTGCCCTCAAATTTTCAGGGGTAAAGATATCCCCCGCCTTCATATCTTTGGCAACATAAAGCGATCGCCTAAATACCAAAGAACTCTTCTCAGCATCAACAGGGCCATATTGTACTCTACCCAAACCCTGCCATGCCCTATTCGACTCTATCACAAGCTGTGCCATTTCCTCTGGTTCCATAGAAAAAGCTGAATCAACTCCTCCATCAGCTCTCCTTAAAGTAAAGTGCTTTTCAATTACTGTAGCACCCAAGGCAACACTTGCCACAGCTACTCCAGTGCCCATTGTATGATCTGACAGACCTACTTGGACATCGAAAAGTTCTTGTAAATGAGGAATAGTCAAAATATTACTATTTTCTGGTGTCGCCGGATAGGTGCTGGTACATTTGAGCAAGATTAAATCTTGACAACCTGCTTCTCTAGCAGTTCGCACTGTCTCATCCAACTCGGCAACAGTTGCCATACCAGTAGAAATAATCATCGGCTTACCAGTGCTGGCAACTTTACGAATCAAAGGTAAATCGGTATTTTCAAAGGAGGCAATCTTGTAGCAAGGGACATTTAGAGATTCAAGAAAATCTACTGCTGTAGCATCAAAAGGAGTGCTAAAGCAAATAATTTCTAGTTCCCGACAACGGTTAAATATGGGTTGATGCCACTCCCAAGGGGTATATGCTTGTTTGTACAAATCGTGTAGAGATTTACCCTGCCATAAACTCTTGGAGTCATCAATAAAAAACTCCCCCTCTTTGATATCGAGAGTCATGGTATCGGCAGTGTAGGTTTGCAGTTTGAGGGCGTGTGCCCCTGTTTTGGCTGCTGCTTCTACGATTTCTAAGGCTCTTTCTAAGGACTGATTGTGGTTGCCTGACATTTCGGCAACAATAAAGGGAGAATAGGAATCACCTATTTTTCTATCTAAAATGCTAATCTCTTTCATACTCTGTCTTAACCAATTTAATTCTTATATTTGTTTGACTAAATGAATCGCAAGTTGCCCTTGCACTTCAGTTTTTGACTCCTGTAAAAAACCTGCATTTGTAAAGGCTCGAATTGAGGCATAATTACTAGCTTTTATATAAGCATGAATTTTTTTTATACTGGTAACATCAAATATTTTTTCAGAAGCTAGCCAAATCAAATTAGTGCCATAACCTAGAGCGCGAAATTCCTTGGCAATGCTAATGGAAATTACTGCTTCACTATTCTCTATATTATACCTAATTTGTCCTATAGGAGAATCATCTTGATTAACACCAATGTAGATTATGCAGTTGGAGTTGTTTAACAGGGAATCGAACCAATTGACATGATCTTCCCAGGGAATTTTTGCCGATGAAAAAGAAACTTTGCGCACAGTCGTTTCATTAGCCCAATCCCACAACAATTTACGATCGCTGTAACGCACCTTTCTCAATCTTAGCTTTTTGGCCTCTAGTTGCATCAAGACCCTACTACTACCATCACCATCTACTAACTGTTGGCTAAGTTTAGTGATTTGCGATCGTTTTTTTCCCTCCTTGATTAATTGAGTGATATTTTGCGATAAACAATTTGCAGAAACATCACTATGCCACCCTAAATTTACAGAGACTCCCATATTGTTTAGTATATCGGCAACCGCCTTTTGATTATCAGCCAAAACTATCAGCAAACTAGGTAATCCCATAAAAGCCAGTTCCCAGGTAGTTGAACCTCCTGCAGCGATCGCTACATCTGCCCAAGCCATCAAATCCGGCATATTAGTCACATTCTTTTGCAACTCTATCGACACCTCTGATTTTTCTACAGCAGCTAAAAGCTTTGCGTAATGAGGATTACTTCCTCCCACAATTATAACCACCTCTAACTCCTCAACTCTCACTTCCTGCAATGCTTGAATAACTTTAAGCGTAACATTATCTGGATCTGCACCACCAAGAGTCACCAAAATTTTTCTAGCTACTAATGGTATTTCCCTTACCCACCCTTGCCATTGCCAAAACTCTCGTCTCAACAACGCATATTTAGTGCCTAATAAAAGTTTTGTGTAAGACTCTCGATTTTGGTAAAATCCCTCATGGGCATAAACATTTTGATTTAAGACAAAATCTGCATAATAATGTTCTGCATGACCGTAATCATCAATAAACAATAAGCTTAACCCTGCATCTTTAATTATGCGCTGATACTTCCCTAAAAAATGGTAGCCATCCACTACTAACCACTGGCAACCACAACTATGAGCTAACTCTGACGTTTCACTTGCATCCTCAACGCTACCCATCTCCACATCCAGATGAACTACTTTCATCCCCTCAGACTTTAGCCTGGATTCTAAATTCGGAGCGTGGTTAGCAAGAGCAAAAATAGCTTCTACACCTTCATCCTGGAAAGCTTGGGCTAAAGCCAAACAACGCATGACATGACCAGTGCCTATTTGTGTAGAAGCATCGACTCTAATTATTAGTTTCATTGTATCTGAGAATTGCGAACGCGAACAAAACAAAAAAACACTACTCAAATGATAATAGCTCAGACATGAAATCTGTTCAAAAAAGCAAAAACTTCTATCTTGTAGATATCTGGCACTCGCTTTACACGATAATGAGAGCCGATCGCAGCATTATTCCAATGGTAAAAACGAACTAACAGTCCAAAAAGATACCTTTCGTCAATGAAAATTTCACTCCTTGGACATAAAGTGTCAACATTATCTGCCAAAACCACCTCTTCCTTGGAAAAGCAATTAATTACTATATACTTTTTCCACTTGTTGGGTTTTATGCAAAAATAATAGGGTTCTTGAACATGGGTTTTTTCTATAGCATTGCTATACGCACTTTTAACCAATGGAAAAATCGGCAGACTATGTCCTTCAATAGGAACAATTTCCTTTTCATAATCATATCCCTCGAAAGGCAACAAAGCAAGGTATTTCTCAATATGTGAACGGTCATATGGTTGAGAACGCACTTCAGACACCTCTAGAGTTTTAAGATCGATAAACGCTTGTCCGCCGTCCGCTAAAACAACAGATATTTCTGGATACTTACTCAGCACATCTGTCTGATCTGCGGTCCCGCGATATTTGTTCAACCGAGATAAGGGTCCCCCTAAAAAATACTTGCCTGCAAACGGCAAAGCCCTAACTGGTTTTAGGGCTTTGATATAGGAAGAATAGAGATTGAGAAATTGCTCCTTTTTAACTTCAGCAGCAACTTCGAGTTCTTGAACAGAATTAAATTCGTAGGTTTGTGGGTAGGGACCAGCACCTGAATATGGAAGCATGGCCAAAGTTGGTCTACCTGTTGGACAAGCACTCAATATTTCATCAATTTGCTTTCGATCAAATGGATTATCATTAAGATTTGCTACAGATAGTTTTTCTCTAGTTACTACCAGCGCCGTATCTATGTTGTCAAATTCATAAGCATTGTTAGGGAATATATACAGGTTTGTCTTGCCAACTTGATCGTGAGATATTTCCACTGGCTGCAAACCATCTATTTGCATTTTTTTATACAAGAATGATCTGTTTTTACTGATCGCAATTTTTGTTTCGGGATACCTAGAAAGGTATTTTTTGATAAACTTAGGATCGTAATGATCTGGATGAATATGGGAAATATAAATTACATCAACATTTGCTCCTATTATATCAAGAGGATTTTCTTTTAGAGGTGGATATTGATACCAAGAACCATCATACGCGCCTGGTGAAAACCAAGGATCGTAGCAGATCGTAATTTCTTCAGTCTCAATAATGACGCAAGCAGAGTAAATATATCGAACTTTCATAAAATTATTGTTCTCCTACCTTGATTTTTCTAAGCAATAAAGTGGGCTGTCGTGTATTCGGTATATGCTCTTGAGCATAGTAATCTCCATATTTTTGCAGAAAGTCGTTAACCGCTACACCCTCCCCAGGAAAGTTTTCACTGTTCCACTCATCAAGAACGAAAACACCACCTTTACTGAGACGGGGATGCAACTCTTTTAATATCAGCAATGTAGATTGATATAAATCAGTGTCGCAGTAAACAAGTGAAAACGCAAGTTCTGGATTGCTCTTAATGAGTTTTGGCAAAGTTTCTTCGATCAGACCCTTGTGAATAACAATCTCGTCAGACATACCATACTGGACTGTTTCATCTTAAATGGTGCATTAGGAAAAAAGGGTCAAACCTTGCCATCACGAGAATTATAGGCAAAAATCTAATGCACAGTTTTAGCTGAAACAGTCCAATACAGTTCGATAAAATCATTTAATTCATCAAAACTGCTCTGATACTTACCTTCTAGCTGATTAGCTTCAGCATCAAATTCTGTAAACTCGGTTAACCCTTGAAAGCTGTCAAATCCGTGAAGCACTTTTAAACAATGAGGATCAAATATTCGCATAACTTTAGCTATAAATAAAAGATTAGCTCCTTTCCATAAACCAAATTCTGCAATATGACCCGGAACTTTGAGAACACTTCTTATTATGTCTAATATGGCAATGAATCGAGCTAAGTTTGCTATGCCACAGTATACAGGCCAGTGATCTACGATCGACCATAGCTCCTGCGGTCCATACTTTTCTGAAATTTTGCCACGTTCGCTCATATATACCTTATCTGTTTTTCCAAATTTCATTATCTTAATTCTCAAAAAATAGGTTGACACTCATCTTAATTCAAGCGTTTAAATCCACTGTGGCATACTGGACCTTTAAGTAAAGTTGCAACATCCAGACCTGCCTCGCATTCTGCGATCATACCAAATACTGGGTCAAGAGCATCAAAGTAGGCTTCTATCACTTCGTGCGTATGTTCTGTGCAAACATAAACAGTAGTAGCAGCTAAATACCCTTTTTCCAGCATCTTTTGGGCAATCAAGGTTTTATATTCCAACATTTTCGGGCTAGGAAAACTAAAACCACTCAAAGCGGGCAAACCAGAAATTTTAATATCTAGATGGTGTTTAGTCGCCAGTCGGCTCCATCCTTCCCGAATAGCTTCTCCCATTTTAGTGATTAGTTCCCAAGACTGATTCTGTTCCATCACTTCTAGTGTCTTTAGTCCAGCCGTTGGACCAATCCGCTCTGTCCAAAATGTGCTGCTGATAAATGTGTTTTGAGCAGCTTCCATGATCTCTCGCCGCCCAATTACTGCTGTAATAGCGTAACCATTACCTAGTGCTTTGCCAAATAATGCCATGTCAGGCTCTACTCTATAAAGCTTATGGAGCCCGCCAAGCGTTTGACGAAATCCCGACGTACATTCATCAAAAACAAGAACAATTCCACGATCGCTGGCTAGTTTTCTGACTTGTTCTAAAAAACCAGTTTGTGGTGCTTCACTACGAGAAACCTCCATCTTGATCGCTCCAATATCATGGTTCTGGACTAAAGCTTCCAGCTCATCAAAGCAATTGTAGGTAAAGGGGTACACCGTATCTCGCAATACGGCAGGTACACCATTAGGTTCTAATCCAGGCAGCAAATGTCCTGCCAAATTACTATCACTACCTAAGTTAGCTGCCAAATACCAATCATGCCAGCCATGATATCCACAAATAGCCACTTTGTCTCGCCCAGCAGCAGCACGAGCGATCCGAATTGCGATCGCATTCGCTTCACCTCCAGTTCTAGCAAATCGCACCATATCTGCCCAAGGGTGTAACTCTACCAATCGTTCAGCTAAATAGACTTCTTCGGGACAGTTGAGGGTAGACATATTGCCTAAAGCAACAACTTGACCTACCGCAGCATCAATTTCTGGGTGTCCGTAGCCCAAGATATTCGTCCCGATACCCATGAGCGACATATCAATGTACTCCCGACCCTCTAGATCCCAAATATGACAACCCTTGGCTTTGCTAAAATAGGTAGGCCACTGTTCGGGTAAAAACATTTCTGCCCGTTTGGACAAAAGCATATTCCCCCCTGGTATGATCCGCTTGGCGCGTTTCCAAAGCTTTTGCCCTTTAGTGAGGGTCACCCCAGCGTTACGGGTGAGGTGCTGATTTGCAGCGAATAGATCGGGGCGCTGGCGTTGTAATTCTAGAACTTCCAGCCAACTAAAATCCTGACGCGGAGCAAAATGTTTAAAGATGTTCTTAATAACTTCAAAGTCTTCTGGTTCATCCACTGTCCAACGTTTGTTAGAATAATTGTCTGTATAAACAATATTTAGAGTTCTAAACTTGCCTGATTCTCTAATATATGGCGTGACATGTTCTCGTTCCTGTGCTTTCAGAGCCTCTTTCCAAGCTTGTGCCAAAGCCCTAAAGGAAAAAACTTCAACATCTAAACCATCAGGATATGTTGGTGGATTGGTATTGCTTAAATAGTCTATGCTATTAGATTTCTCAAAGGTCGATATTGCCCGGTCTACCACTTCAGAATCGACAAGTGGACAATCTGCAGTAATGCGGACAATGACTTCAGGCTGCTCTCGACAAGCTACTTGGTAGTAGCGAGCGAGTACATCATCTTCGCTACCTTGATAAACCTCATAGCCTAAACCCCGAACACAATCAACTAGAGTCTGGTTACGGATATCTTGGGAAGTTGCTACAATAATGCGATCAATTAGCTTAGACTGAGATAGTCGATTCAGCAGCAATTCAATCATCGGGATACCTAACACTGGTTTCATTACCTTTTTGGGCAAACGAGTCGATCCCATCCTAGCTTGTACAATACCAACGATTTTCATATAAAATAATGTCAAACGTATTTATTTCAGTGAATAAAATAAGCCATCAAAACAACTGCCTCTGGCTTACCATTGAGTAGAAAGTGAGCTTTCCTCTGACACTCGAGCTGAAATCCAGCCTTCAAAAAAGCTTTCTGACTGCCCAAGTTACTTGCATAAAAACCAGCCGTTAACTTACGCAAACTCAACTCATATCTAGCAATTTCAATTAACATTGAGATAGCCTTTGACGCAATCCCTTTACCCCAAACATCTGTTTCTCCAATCAGTATACCAACTTCACCTCGTCCGTGATACTTATCAATTGAACTAATTTTGATATTCCCCACGTGTCTTCCTCCACCAGATTCAAGGTATCTGATTCCCAAAAATAGCGTTGTAGGATCGGCCAAGCAGTTTTCAACAAAGTTTCGTGTACTCTCTACCGTATGAGTTGAAAATCGGCTTTCTAGGTAACAATTAACAATCGGGTTATTTAGCCAAGATATATAGACAGAACTTACGTCTGTTGGCAGAAGTAGAAACAGTTCGATAGAGTTACTTGTCCACCGGGGTGTTCTCTCAAAATACATAAAACAATTATTTATGTCTCCATTCTGATTGGCACACCAGCATTCCGAATATGGGATCTGGTTTGCATCGGATTTTGATCGCGAAAACAAAAGAAAGTACCCGCAGCAACCCCTTCCGCCAGACCTTTTTGAAAGCCGTCAACAAAGTGTTCTGCTAATCCGCAACCTCCCGAAATAATAACTGGAACGGGAATTCTTGAGGCAATCATCTTACAAGCAGACCAGTTTAGTCCCGTACCGGAACCATCACGATCGGCATCTGTGAGCAAAATTTCTCCAGCACCCAATGCTACAGCCTTTTGCGCCCAATCTAGAAGTTTGATATTGGTGACAGTTTGAGCGCGATCGCGAACAACATAAAGTTCGCCAACCTCGTCGTCTGTACGAAAGTCAATGGAAACAACAATAGACTGACTGCCATAACGGCGAGCAGCCTTAGAGATTGATGCAGTATCTTCAAACATCATTGTGTTGATAGCAATTTTATCTGCTCCTCCCTCAAATAAAAGTTGGAAATCTTCTATTGTTCGTACACCCCCACCAAAAGTCAGAGGCATAAAAACCTCATCGGCGATTCGCTCGACCAACTTTAATATTAGATTTTCAGAGGCGATCGGGTAACTGTCAATATTGAGAAAAATCAATTCATCGGCAAATTGAGCTTCATAAATCTTAGCTTGAGATACGGGGTCTCCCACAGTAATTTCATCACGAAAAGAGCGTGTTGTTACCAGTACTGGTTTGAGGTTCCTACCTAGGGCTTTATACTTGATTAGGAGTTTTGGGATCAGTCGTTTTTTTAACATTGTTGATTTAGCATTATTTATAGAACTCATTTGGTATCTTGATAAATATCAATTTTTTTTAGCCTTGAGTCAGGAGACAGGAGACAGGAGACAGGAGATTAAGAGGGAAAAAGGAAGAGGTAAGATGTGGGGATAGATAATACAAAAAATTCAACACTCCTTTTTCAGATTTTTCCTCACTCATTGATGTACGAAAAGACTTGACTACCATAATTATATAGATCTCAAATGGGTTCTATAGAGAAAGAAAACTATTCAAAAATTTTATACCAGAAACCTGACTTTTTTCAGGATGAAATTGAACTGCAACTAAATTTTCTCGTTGAATTGCCGCACAGAAAGTTTGACCGTGGTTCGCTGTTGCCAGCACTCGACCTTGTGTTGGAGAAAAATAAGCGTGGGAGTGATCGAAGTAGAAATCACTTTCTGTATTTTTCCGATAGTTGCCAAAGTCTTGCTCAAAAAGAACGCTATTCCAACCTACATGAGGAATACGGATACTCGGATCGTTGCTGTATAGTTTTCGCACCTTACCTCCCATCCAGCCCAGACCAGAGTGCAATTCCATTTCATCACTAGAGTCCGCTAAAAGTTGCATCCCAACACAAATTCCTAAGATCGGCTTTTGCATCACAAAAGTCCATTCTTCAATCATTGGCAACATGCCACTAACTTTTAACCTTTCAAAACAGAAATTGAAAGCACCAACGCCAGGCAAAACAAGATGAGTTAACTGCGAGGTATCTACATAACTTTGAATAACTTGAGTTTTTGCTCCTAGATACTCAAATGCAGTAACAATTGAGCGAATATTACCAGTGTGATAGTTGATTAAACCTACAGATGGCATCAGACAAGATATCCTCTCTAGTTAAGATTTACAAGTATTACAGTCGTTACAAGCACGCCAACGCGAAATCTGCTGATCGGCGTCTTCTCTTGGCATGAGACCGTCGCGACTCCAAGAGTCAAAGTCTGGAGTGCGATCACCTAATTGAGTTTTTGCCGGTTCGTGAATATAGGGCGAAACTTGGTGAATCATAGCCATCTCAAGAAACTCCTCTTCTGTAATTCCAACAAAATCAAGGAATAAATCTAGACTCTGAGGACGTTTTCCTTCATATTGACTGACAAGTTTTTCACCTTGCTCCTTTGTCATCCTGTGATTACGAACATCAAGAGCAACCAGATGTGAAGGACGAGAATATCCTCGTTTGATGAATTTAATGTAGTCGCGTACCCCTTGCATATAGCACTCAATTTTCTCGTAATAGTATTCAGGAGGAACATTTTCTACAATATCTCCATGCCATCCCAACTCTCGATTAATAATTTCTGCCTGTTTTCTTGTATCCCAAGGAATAAATGAGCCAAGACAAACAGAGCGATATTGTAACGCACGAAGCTCTTTCAGGGGCGGGTAGGTATAAGGTTTCAAATCTCGTTCATCTATCGTACCTTCAAGACGAACAAACATATCATCGGCACTAATACCCAAGTTTACATAACGATTAAAGCGTTTTTCATCTACTTCCTCTACTTGATCGTAACTGTAGTAAGAGGTATATTCAGATGATGGTTCGCCCCAAAAAATTAGAGGAACTTTCTTTTCAATTGCCACCCACATTGGATAAGAAAAAATACCAGTGTGGCAATGCCAGCAGAAGTCCCCTTTATCTAAAAAAGCTTGCAACATTAGTTTCTGGACAACCTTCCAATTGGGCGTGAAAGTTAAAATATCCACACCAAGTTTGCGGGAAACTCGTTTAACGTTATTTTCCAGGTTTGGGCGCATAAACCCATGATCGAAACGAACTACTAAGGGTTTTATCCCATATTCTTTAACTAAATAGTAAAGTGTCCAGGTGCTGTCTTTACCCCCACTGAAAGGAATAATACAATCATAGGCATATCGACCCCTATGCTCTTCAATTAAAGAATCAAGCACTTTTTTATTTGCCACCCAATCAATTTCGTTTTGCTTGTATTCGTGCTGGCGACAAATATTGCATACACCTTCCATATCGAAGGAGATTGTTTCGTGGGTTTCTGGCAGACCACATCTAGTACATCTCTTCATAAGTGATTAGCTCCTTATAGATTTTTCCAGTTAAAAGGATAAATTAAATCTGGATCGTTACAAGCTAAAAAACTTGGAAATTCCAGATTGACTTTTTTGATATTCAAAATTTCCTTAAGTTGCAATATGCTTTCTACACCAACAACTATTTTTGATATTTCCCGAAATGATAAAACATAGTTTAGACAAGCCTCTAGCGCCGATATTTTTGATGTTTTCAACCACTTATCCCATTGAGGCCAAAGGGATTGCCAACGATTAAATTTTTCAGGGCGCTTTTGCGGATTCATCAATAATAACCCTTGTAAAAATACAGAACGTGCATGAATCTCAACTCCCGATTCTTGAAGACGATATAGCCATCCTGAATTTACTAAATTGCGATCTAAAATATTGCAAGGTGACTGAACTAAATCAAAATCAAAGTGCCCTGATATGGCATCTAATTCCTTGGTAGAGTAAATTGAGATACCAATTTTTTCAACTAATCCTTTCTGCTTCATAATTAGTAGGGCTTTGTAAAGTTCTCCTCCCTCATTATGCAACAATTGTTCTGAATGGTGAACTAACAAGCCATACATTTTGGATAGCTGCATTCTATCTAGGGAGCAATCTACTGTTTGTTTAACCCAACTCAATATATCATAAGTTCCTTCTGGTATTTTCGGAAGTTTGGATATTACTTTCCAAGATTCAACACCAATATAGCCAAGACGTTCTTCGCTATCCCCATAGGCGACAGCAGTATCTAAAGTGTCAACCCCTGCCGAGCGAGCATAAGTTAAGATATCTTTTACTGCTTCCATTTTCACTTTTCCTTGTTGATTTGCAACTCCGTAGGGGATTCCAAATTGAACTGTTCCTAATGCCAAACGATTCATAGGTTCTCAAAATTGATTTGATAAGGAGTAAGGTTGCCAGGTTATCATAGGGCAGTCTGTTTTAGTTTAACAACAACCATTTCCTGATTTTTGTCTGTTAAACCGTAGTGGAAAGGAATACTAATCGCTTCATTACTGTTAACTATTAATGCCTACTACTTCTAGCAATTCCCCATACATAAGTTTCTGAGCAGTAGGAATAAGTTGTGTTGCAGAAACTCCGATAATATTTGCAATTTCAATTAGGTCACTCTCTCCATCAGCATAAGCAATTAAATTCATAAAGTCAAAGTTAAATAAAGGTAACAATAGGGTTCCTGATGAACCTACGGCCTGAAGAAAAGAATTCAATATCGCATCAGGACTAATCTTTTGTCCTTGCTTCATAAGTTTTTTTAAAGTTCTTTTTAAACTGTATCTCCTTCACAAATTCCTGCTTTTTGCCACTCATTTGTTAACTCTTCTATCAGCATTTTTTCTATGCCCCCTTATTAATTTATCGTCAAACTATTGAACGCCCACACTATTGCCTTTTGGTTTTCTTCTGTTAAAACATAGTATAAAGGAATACTAATTGCTTCTCGATAATATTGTTCTGCATTAGGAAAGTTACCCCATTTAAAACCTAATTGCTGATAATAAGGTTGCGTATGCACGGGAATATAATGCAAATTAACCCCTATTTTTGCCTGACGCAATTCCTCAAAAACTTGTCGATGAGTTTTATTAATTTTATCCAGTTTCAGCCTAATTACATAAAGATGCCAACTCGACTCAGTATCAGGATGTTGCCAAGGTAGTATCAATGGTAAATCTTGCAACAACTGATGATAACGCTCTGCCAAAAACCGACGTCGCTCAACAAACTTATCCAAACGTTGCATCTGACTTGCACCCAAAGCAGCTTGAATATCTGTCATCCGATAATGAAAGCCTAATTCTAACTGCTGATAATACCAAGGCCCGTGAGACTCTTCTTTCATTAACTCCACTTTGCGAGTAATGCCATGAGTCTTTAATCTAATCAACTTTTCATACAAATCTTCCTTATTTGTCAACACCATCCCACCTTCACCAGTAGTAATAATTTTAACTGGATGAAAGCTAAAAACTGCCATGTCTGAAAATTGACACGAACCCACAGGTTGTCCATGGTAACATCCCCCGATCGCATGAGCTGCATCTTCAATAATTTTAAACCCATAACGTTTAGATAAAGCAGCAATTTTTTCCATTTCACAAGATTGCCCAGCAAAATGTACTGGTACAACTACTTTTGGCAAACAACTTTTCCTTTCTGCTTCAATCAGTTTATGCTCTAATTCATTTACACTCAAATTGTATGTATTGGGGTCAATATCCACAAAATCTACGGTTGCACCGCAATACAACCCACAATTTGCTGAAGCTACAAAAGTATTGGGCGAAGTCCAGAGGATATCTCCTTTACTTAAACCTGCTGCCAAGCAAGCAATATGCAAAGCTGCCGTTGCACTGGAGACTGCTACAGCATACTTAGAACCACAATAGTCTGCTACGGTTTTCTCAAATCTTTCTATTGTCGGGCCTTGAGTAATCCAGTCAGACCGCAGTACCTCAACTACTGCATCAATATCAGCTTGAGATATATCCTGGCGGCCATAAGGAATAAACTGATTCATTGTTTTAACATTTCTAATAGTTGACTAGCCGTCAACCAGTCCGTATTATTATCAGAACTATATTGAAATTCATCAGGAACACTCACACCCTTTTCACCTAACTTATTATGAGTGTAATCTAAATTTTTTGAATATTCAATTGTTGGTCGAATTACATAGTGGTCAGGAAATTCGATAGTTAAATGTGCTGCTTCTAGGGGACACATAACCTCATGGAGCTTTTCTCCTGGCCTAATACCAATAATTTTCTGAGGAACTCCTGGTGCTAGTGCTTCAGCTAAATCTATAATTGTCATGGAGGGAATTTTTGGCACAAATATTTCTCCTCCTTGCATCCGGGCAAAACTTTGAAGCACTAAATCTACACCTTGTTGAAGAGTTATCCAGAACCTAGTCATCCGCTGGTCTGTTATTGGTAATTCATTAGCTCCTTCCCGCATTAGTCTTTGAAAAAACGGAACTACTGAACCTCTAGAACCGACAACATTTCCATAACGAACTACAGAAAACCTTGTCCTTAAAACTCCTGCAAGATTATTAGCAGCCATAAATAGTTTATCAGCAGCTAGCTTAGTTGCACCGTAGAGATTAATTGGATTAACTGCCTTATCTGTGGAGAGGGCTATTACTTTTTCTACTTCTAACTCTAAAGCTACATCAATAACATTATTTGCACCATATATATTTGTTTTTATACATTCCATTGGATTATATTCTGCTGCTGGAATTTGCTTGAGTGCTGCTGCATGAATTACATAATCCACATCTCTCATTGCTAATTTCAAACGAGCAGCATCTCGCACATCTCCAATAAAATATCGCATAGCGGGCGAACCAAATTCCAGAGACATTTCATATTGTTTTAGTTCATCCCGGGAGTATACAATGATCTTTTGAGGTTCATGTTTACTCAGGAGAGTTTTCACACATTGCTTACCGAATGAACCTGTGCCTCCTGTTATCAAAATAGATTTACCATCAAACATTTATTTTTTGCTCTCAATAATTTATCTAAGTTTTTACTTTTGTTGAGTGTATACTTTTCAAAGTTCTGATAAACTTAAGATACCCAAACTTAACGAAAGATTTATCATTTCAATCAAATTAATTTACTCAAGCTTTCAATGTTGTAGCTAGAAATAATGTCAGCTTTTGCCCTGGTTATAGTTTGCAAGTTTTCATTGGCCAATATAATCCGACCATAAAGACAGGGTAATAATGCTGTCCACTCTATTTCGTTCATTTGGCCTAGCAAAGATATTTCTGATTCTTCACTTATCTCTAAATCTTCCTGCATCATTAGATTCATTACAATACTAGATAAGGCTAAATTTGCTTCTTCCTCAGAAATATCTGTGGTATCAATCAATAAAGTCATCTGACTATTACCAGGATGGGTCAAAAATGTGGCGATCGCGACCTCTAATTCTTGCATTAGTACCTCTTCTGGTTGACTCCAGTTTGGAAAGATAATTAAATTAATATTTCTTAATTTCAGTCTAGCTTTTAATTCTGGTAAAATTATATTTTGTAAATATTTAGGATCGCTGCAACGTTGCTCCAAGAGGTGTTCAAATTTGTCTGTCAAAATATCAACGGAATGTTCAATATCAAAGATATTCAGGGCTTTTTGTTTGCCTGTAGCTGCAATTCTTTGCCATTTTTCTACATCTTTAGTTAAACCAATCAATGTTTGTGCTAAAGCAAAACTATCTCGTGCTGGAAATATTAATCCACTAACATCATGCTCAATTGTTTCACTTCCACCTCCTACTCCTGTAGATATGGCTGTTAAACCTGCTGCCATCCCCTCTACTGGTGAAATTCCAAATGCTTCTGGGCCAATTGATGGAAACACAATAACATTTTTAGAGCTATACAGATGAATCAGTTCTTCTAGTTGCAGATAGCCAAGAAATTTCACCTTCTCTTCCATGCCATTTCTAACAACAAATTGTTTTAAACGAGTAAAATAATCTCGATCAATATTATTATCTCCTGCGATAGAACATTCAAAATCTAAATTTTCATCATCAATAATTTTTAGGGCTTCAATTAAGGTATGAGTACCTTTAGAATCTATAATTAGTCCTGCATAAACAATCCTAAGTTTATCCATGTTAGGCAGCATACACATCTGGATTTTTTTCACTTTTGCCCCTGGATAAACAATAATAGTTTTCTCCGATGAATAGCCTTGACTAAGGACTTTTTGCCTTACATATTCGCTGGCTGTTGCTAGAATAAAAGAATTATCTTGAGGCATTTTATCGGCAGAACACAACAGGGTTGGCAATCCCAAATGGTTAATAATTGGAATATAATTTTCTAGAAGGGGTTTGAATATTTCCGGTCCCAAAAAATTAATATTACCAACAAGACAAACATCTGGTAAAAATTCAGTGATTGCCTCTCTAATAACCCCGTCATTATTAACAATAATTCTCTTAACTTCTTGGGGATTTTCTATTACTTTAGCACCACCTTCAAAAGTTCCGAATAATTGTAAATTACGATTAATATTTGGTTCTGCTGTAATAATTTGGGTTAAATAAGGTGCATCTGAAGTTAGAACTTTTATTGTATGGCCTCTCTGCTGAAGAATATTCGCAAAATCACTAATGCTGCGTCCATATCCTCCTAGTTCTTGGGGAGGATAAAGATTATTAATTACCAAGACTCTTTTAGGAGTTATTTTCGGATTTGACTCTGTTAAATTTTCCTCATATTTATCTACACTTTTTCCTTGTCTCAGATAATTGCAGCGACGATAAATATTTAAGGCTTTCTGTTCTAAATCTTGTTTATCTTGTTGTAAATAGCATTTTTCTAGCCAAGACCAGAGTTCAATTTCTTCTGACTTAATCTCAAGTAGATGTTCCAATATATTAGCTGCTGTATCATATTTGTTTAGACCCATCAAAACTTTAGCTAAACTTTTCATTGCTAGTGTGTTTCGACGTTCCAGACTAACTGCTTTATCTAATAGTTTTTCTGCCTCTGTTAAGTCATCTAATTTTGCATACAGTAAACCAAGGTCTACTAACGCTTTTATATCATAAGGATTGTCTTGTAAAGCTTGTTCAAAAGCTCTAATAGCTGCTACATTCTTTTTTTGTGCTAGTAAGAAAGTTCCCCAGTCTGATTTATTTTTCCAAGAATAAGCTAAAGGATTATTGCTTTGTTTTGCTAATCCAAATCTTTCAAATAAACTATCAAATTTACTTCCTAAATTTCCATTAGTATTTATTTTATCTTCTAAAATTATCAAATTATTGAAATTAATTAAAGTCAGTAATTGATTGACACCTATCCTTTCTAATTCTTGTTCTGTTAAAATAATTAAATCCCATAATTTAGCTTGATTATGTAACTGCCAATTATCAATAAATGTAATTTTATTATCAACTTTACATTGGTAAAATAAGTTAATTAAGATATTACTATCCCGTTCTTTATCATCATAACAAATAACATTTATATCTAATCGTGGTAAATCAATTACATCACAAATAATTTTCGGTTCAATCTGAGACCAAAAAAGCACTTTAATATAAGACTGCTTCAGATTCAGATGTATTTCTTGTATAAATTCATAAATAGAAATACGTTGATTTAATTCTTCTAAATCATTACTATGAATATAAATACTACGTCTTTCCGCTTCTATCTTATAAATAGGTTCAATATATTTACCATCAATATAATCAATAACTCGTTTAATATTCTGTTCTGGGCTATGGTTTTGCCAAAATTTTTCACAACCATTAGATGCTATTTCCCTAGCAATTTGTGGATTTTCCAAAAAGAAATTAATTTTCTGTCTCAGTTCTGATTTATTCCTAAATAAAACTAGGTGTTTGTTATCCTCAAACAATAATTCTAATCCAGATTGTAGGCTGAGTTTATCTGTAAGTAAAAAGCCACCTCTGGAGAGTACCTCAAATACACGCAGGTTTAAATCTCCATTCATACTAACGTTCAAATTAATCAGAGATTCAGCATATATTTCTGCTGCTCTTTTTTGTGATGCTTGTAGCTGATGAATTGGAAGATTTAACTGTTTTAGATAAGCTAAAATTGATTTTCGGTAAGGGTGAAACTGACCAACTTGTCCAACAAATGTTAAAGGATACTTAGAAGTTAAATTTTGTTCTTGAGGATGAGGATTAATATTAAAACCAGGAACCCAAAAAACATTATCAAAACCTGCTTCCTTAAAGTAGTGAAGATGATGACGTTTATGATCTGACATAATAAAGTCAAATTGCTCTTCAATAGCATATTTGACTAAAGTTTGAATTGGTTTTGATAGATGTTGAGTATTACCACAAATTAATACTTTAGGGCAAGATAGAGATTGTAAGTTAGTGGGAAAATTAGCTCTTGTAGAATCTGCTTTTACTATTATTAAATCTGGTTTTTGAGATAGATTTAGCTTGTTTACAATTTTATTAATATCATATATTCCAGAAAGTGTTTGAATGCTTTGATAGTCTCCATCTTCTATTTTTGTTTGACAGTGAGGACTACAAAAAACTTCCCTAGGTGAAATAATAATAGGTCTATATGCCTCTCTTGGACCTAAGAAGCTGACAATAACGTTAATTTCTGAAGATTTTAAGACAGTCAATTTATCTTACCTTAATAATGCTAGAGAAATTGTGTGTAGAAGAATAACTTGATTTTTTTGCATCTATAATAATTGAAGTGTAATTCAAATATCCATTTTTATTTCTATGGTCAAATCTCATTGAACGATTTATTTTACCCTGGTCAGGATTCCATTCTTTAAAATGAAATTTACCTATTTCATCAAAATATTCTAGTAAATCTACTTCAAAACCTGCTTGTTCAAATAATTTTTTCAGGGATTGATAGTTGTAGAGAATCTGATGTTCCTTAGAACCAGGACCTTTACCACCTGGTTTAACCCACTCAATATAATCTGAGCTTGGGTGAAAACCATCTGGCACGGCAATTCTTAAATAAGCTCCTTCCTTGAGGTAAAGATAACAATTTTGAGCTGCAATAATTCCTTCTTCTGTGCTTAAATGTTCCCAGACGTGTTCGGCTAATATGGCATCTATTGATGAGGGATAAAAGTTACTTTCCCAGTCTTCAATATTTAACAAATTTAAGGTATTAATATCAGTAGCTATCCAACCAGGTTGATTAATGCCACTAGTTCCAATAATAATTTTAATAATTGGATTAATTTCCCATATATGTTGATATATTACCAGAGCAATTCTATATTCTCCTAGTTGTTGTTGTCGTTGAGCTTCAGTTTCCAACACTTGAAGTAGTTCTGCATTCCATTGCTTTTCTTGTAATGCTGTTCCATTGCTCAGACCCCAAAGCCAAGTAGTCCAAGCTTCTGCTTCCTTTGTGTCTAGGAGAAATAATAGCCCTAAATACCAATAATTAGACTTTACTTCTGGTTGTAAAGCGATCGCTTTTTCATACAAGGTAATAGCTTGAGAATATTTATTTTCCTTCAAATACTTTTGAGCTGACTCTTGTAATTTTAGTATTTCACTTTTAGAAGGTATCAAATTCATAACTCGACTTATTCTTTCCCTCTATTACTTAACTTCCAACCTCACCTGCTCCAACACAACTTTATAATCCTCCCTCTCCGGATACAACCCCACCAATTTCTCTAAAAGCTCCATCGCCCCTTCTTTATCCCCCATCTCCAACCGCACTTTCACCAAACCCTCCAAAGCATTAAAATTTTCAGGCTCTCGCTCCAATACTTTCTCATATCCTTTTGCCAGTTTCTCCAACCTCTCCTCTGCCGACACAACTTCCACAGTTTCTACCTGAGAAGACTCTTGAAAAGCAGTTTTAAACATATTCGCCATCCCAAACAAGGCTGTACCACTAAAAGATACAACCCCAACTAGGGACATTATCTTTTTCAATCTCTTACTTCGTTGCTGCCGGGCTTCCATATACTGTTTCTCTGTACCTTGCATTTGCTACTTTTCTCCCAATTTCTACTTTCTCCAGTTTTCCCTATTTTAGCTAAAAAGCGATCATATTAAGTGATGCGGAGTATTATCGTTCTCTACTATTTCGTCCCTTGTCCCAGAAAATTCCTCAAATAAGAGTTTCTTTTCTGGCCAACCTTACTCATTATTATTTTTAATATCTACAATAAAGTGAATAGCGATCGCTCTTTCTCTTTTGTCCAATTATTTGGTTTCTGTAGTTTTCCCCAAACATTTCTCAAACTTTCTAATATTTTTTTGAAATATTCCACAATATTTTGTGCTTTCCTTCGATCAAAAAAGAGGCGATCGCTATTCATCGCCCCTACAATTATTCAATACTCAACCTTCAGTTTAAACTCGATATCCTAAACCTTCACCGCAACCTTTTCCTCAGCATCAACACTTGCTTGTGGTGTATCTGCTTCTGAAGGAGGCACAACTTGATAAAACTTCGGCAAATACTCAGACCAACTCGCCAAAATAATTTTCGCCTTCTCACTTCCAGTCCGATCGACGTGCAATGAAATCAAATCCTGCAACTGCGCCTCACCTTCTGGCGTACAAACACGCTGAATAGAAACGATTTCATTATTCACTCTGGCTGGAAAATCACCATCCTCATCCAAGAAATAAGCAATTCCCCCTGTCATACCAGCACCGACATTTCGACCTGTCTTACCCAAACAAACAATAACACCACCAGTCATATATTCACAAGCATGGTCGCCAGCACCTTCAATAACTGCCTTACCCATCGAGTTCCGGACAGCAAAGCGTTCTCCTGCTTGACCATTTGCAAACAAAATTCCACCAGTAGCACCATACAAACAAGTATTGCCAATAATTACATTTGTTGCGGGATCGTAACCAGTTTTGGCAGGTGGCTTAATAATAATCTCCCCACCGTGCATTCCCTTACCAACATAATCATTCGCATCACCTCGTAATGTTAAAGTCATTCCTGGCAAGTTGAAAGCGCCAAAACTCTGGCCAGCACTACCATTAAACATCAGATTAATCTGCCCTTCAAAACCAGTATTGCCATAACGATCGGCGATCGCTCCTGCCAACCTTGCTCCCACAGTACGGTCGGTGTTGACTAATTTTATTGTCTTAGTAACAGTTCCCTGGTTGCGAATTGCAGCTTTAATTTCTCGGTCATCCAGCAGCACATCATCTAAAACAGAGCCATTGCTGTGAACAGTTTCATGGTTCAACCAACCCCGGTCACTGCGAGTATCTGGCAACTTGAGCAAACAATCTAAGTTTAAAGCTGCTGTTTTTGTTAATTGTACATTTTCCCGTACTTTCAGCAAGTCAGCACGACCCATCACTTCACTCAGAGAGCGATAACCTAATTTTGCCAAAATAGTTCGTACTTCCTCAGCAATAAACCAGAAAAAATTAACAACATTTTCTGGGATACCAGTAAACCGCTTTCGTAGTTTTTCTTGCTGAGTTGCTACACCCACCGGGCAACTATTGGTATGACAAATTCTTGCCATGATACAACCTTCAGCAATCATAGCAATAGACCCAAAACCAAATTCTTCTGCTCCCATTAAGGCTCCCATGAGTATATCCCAACCACTCTTCAGACCGCCATCAACACGGAGAGTCACCCGGTCGCGTAACTGATTAGTCATCAATACTCGATGCACCTCGCTCAAACCCAACTCCCAAGGACTACCTGCGTGTTTAATTGAACTTAAAGGGGAAGCACCTGTACCGCCATCATGACCAGAGATTTGAATCACATCAGCATTTGCTTTTGCAACACCAGCAGCGATCGTACCAATACCAATTTCTGCTACTAACTTCACTGATACGCCAGCATTAGGATTAATTTGGTGGAGGTCAAAAATTAATTGTGCCAAATCTTCAATGGAATAAATATCGTGGTGAGGTGGTGGTGAAATCAATGACACTCCAGGTTTAGAGCGACGTAATGTAGCAATATAAGCGCTCACCTTTTTACCCGGTAACTGACCGCCCTCCCCTGGTTTTGCTCCTTGAGCCATTTTGATTTCAATTTGTTGGGCATTCATTAGATATTCTGGTGTAACACCAAACCGACCAGAAGCCACTTGTTTGATTGCAGAGGAAGCTGTGTCACCATTTCGTAATCCCTTGAGATGGGGGAACAAAGTAGATAAACCTTCAGCATTTACATCATCCAACACTTTAAATCTTGTGGCATCTTCTCCACCTTCACCAGAGTTAGATTTACCATTAATACGATTCATGGCAATCGCCAAAGTCTCATGAGCTTCTCGTGAAAGCGCTCCCAGAGACATTCCACCAGTACAGAAACGTTTCATTATTTCTGCTGCGGGTTCCACTTCTTCTACAGGGATGGGAGAGCGATCGCTATTAAAATCCAACAAATCTCGCAAAGCAGTTATAGGTCGCTCTTGCAAAAATTTCCGGTAAACTTCATAGTGGTCATACCCCGATTTTTCTTGCTGTTTACCATTGCCATTATCATTATTAAAAGTAGCAACCGCTTTATGGAGTGCTTTCGACATTTCCGGACTATTCATGTGATATTCCCCAGTGGGGCGATATTGCACAAACCCATAATTCTCCAACTTCTTAATATTCAATTCTGGGAACGCTCGACTGTGGAAAGCGATCGTTTCTTGTGCTAACTCTGCTAGTGTTAAACCACCTACCCGAGAAGTAGTTCCCCGGAAAGCAAGTTCCAATAAATCTCCACCAATACCGATCGCCTCAAAAATCTGTGCGCCCTGATAAGAAGACAACAAAGAAATTCCCATTTTAGAGAGAATTTTCAATAGCCCTGCTTCTATTGCTTTGCGATAATTTTTTTGAGCTTCTTCTATAGTAATTTTTGCAATCTTACCTCGTTCCATTTGTTTTTGAACTGTTGAGTTCGACCACCAAGAACGCACAGATTCTAATGCTAAATAAGGATGAACTGCACTAGCTCCATAACCAATCAAACAAGCAAAATGATGGGTACTCCAACATTGAGCTGTTTCTACCACCAAAGATACCTTCATTCGTAATTGTTCTTTAATCAAATGATGGTGAACTGCACCCACAGCTACTAAAGGAGGAATATAAGCAAACTCCGCACCAATTCCTCCTTCCATTTTGTCAGACAAAATAATAATTTCCTGACCATTTTTAACTGCTGTTGCTGCTTGTTCGCACAAATTATTTACTGCTGTTTGTAATCCTTCTGGTCCATTAGCTATAGCAAATAAAGTAGATAGAGTTTCTGTAGCAAATTCTGACTCGTAAACTTCTCTTAATTCTGCTTCATTTAATAGTGGTGATTCTATCTTTAATAACCGTGCATTTTCTGGGCTAATTTCTAATAAGTTACCCCGCTTACCTAGCAACATATTGAGTGACATTACCATACCTTCCCGAAGAGGATCTATAGGAGGATTTGTCACTTGAGCAAATCTTTGCTTGAAATAGTCATAAAGCAAATGAGGTTGTTGAGAAAGCACTGCCAGAGGAATGTCATCTCCCATGCAAAATGTTGGCTCTTTCCCTAGATTTGCCATATCAGAAATTACCATTTCTAGGTCTTCTAAACTATAGCCGAAAGCTGTTTGTGACCTCAGCAAAATTTGTGAATCCAACTTAGTATTACTAACAAAAGGTTGTTTTGTTATCTGTTTTCTTTGTTGTAACCATTCTCCCAAAGGAAACTGCTTACTAATACGTTTTTTTATCTCCCAATTTTTCAGAATTTCATTAGTCGCTAAATCCACAGCAATCATTTGTCCTGGCCCGAGGCGACCTTTTTCGACTATTTCTGCCTCTGGTATTTCTACGACTCCTGCTTCAGATGCCACAATTATTAGGTCGTTATTTGTAATGCAATAACGTGCTGGTCGCAAACCATTTCGGTCTAGAGCTGCTCCTACCTGTTTACCATCACTAAACACCAATAATGCTGGACCATCCCAAGCTTCCTGCAAACCACTGTAATATTCATAAAAATCAACAATTTCTGGATGCTCTACTAGATCTGGCTGATTCCTGTATGCTTCCGGC
Organism: Okeania sp.; assembly: GCF_983059655.1. NCBI lineage: Bacteria > Bacillati > Cyanobacteriota > Cyanophyceae > Oscillatoriales > Microcoleaceae > Okeania > Okeania sp. The sequence continues at coordinate 1,584 of NZ_CEZPJD010000007.1, read as the reverse complement.
ACCATGATCATTAATGTTTCCATTGGGGAACGCCCGGAACGTACAATTAATTCCATCACGTTGTCTAGATTGGCCGAATCACTACTGTCAGAATTTACAAAGGGTTTTAATTCATTTAATCGCGCTCCCCAAGTCGATGAACTTAGACTAGATTCTCTAGCTTTCATCCAGTTAATATTTCCTAATAGAGTGTTAATTTCTCCATTGTGACCAAGTAAACGCATCGGTTGAGCTAGAGGCCATCGAGGCATTGTATTTGTGCTGAAGCGTCGGTGATAAACTGCAAAGGCGCTCTCGTAGGCTGGGTTTTGTAGATCTGTGTAAAATTCTCCCAAAACGGCAGATCGCACCATTCCTTTGTATACAATAGTGCGACTGGAAAAAGAACAAATATAAGCATCTACTCCCCAAATAAAATCCTCTGCTTCTAAAGCACAACCAATATTACGACGTATTAAGTAGAGCGATCGATCTAAATCATCTCCTTGCAATTTTTCTGAAGTTACTATTAGTTGTTCGATCTGTGGTTGATTTGCTCGTGCTTGTGGTCCTAATACTTCTGGTTTGACTGGTACAACTCGCCAACCAACTACTGTTAAACCTTCTTTGGTAATTACTTTTTCAATTATTTGGCGTGCTTGTGCTGCTTTCTCTTCTGTTTGAGGTAAAAATATCATTCCGACCCCACAGCGTTCGGGATCTAAATCTAATTCCAAATTTTCAGATAGTAATTTCCACGGAATTTGACTCATTAAACCTGCTCCATCTCCTGAGTCTTGGTCAGCACTACACCCACCACGATGTTCTAGGCAGGTGAGGGATGGTAAAGCTTTCATAATAATTTCATGACTTTTTTTTCCTGATGGATGAGCAATGAAGCCTACCCCACAAGCGTCTCTTTCTTCTACTAGCCATCTTTGGCCGTTATAAGTTTCTTTGTTAACTTTAAGATTTATGGGCGCGGATATTTGTTTGTGTTGGGAATCGTTACTGATTTTATTCATGTTTAATTTACTCACATTATTGTATATTTTAAGTGAGGGTTTCACCGTACGAAAAAAACTGTAGAAAATCGATCTGAGCTTTTATCTTGATATTGGATTAACCAATATAGGCTGTACGGCACAGCTCACTATTCCCTCAACAGTAAATGCTTCTGGGAATTTCTTTCTAATTATTTGAAGACTGCCATTGATATCCGCATTAATCACCTTACCAGTTGCACTTGTGAATAAACCACGTTTGACTCGCTTGCCTACATAGTTTTCATGGCATATTGGTTTTTCTAGGTCAATAGCAGATGTCTTACTGGTGTAACTTTCTTCGGTTTCAATTACTTTTACCCCAGCCCGTTGACACTTATAAGTTATCTGTTTAATTAACTTACCGTGAGGTATTTGAGTAAAATTTTGGTTGTTTTTTTTGCCGATATTTGCTCCTTGTTTCCAGTTATCATTTTTTCCTATGACTACAGTACCAATATTATTAGTGGTTAAATACTCAACCACTAATTTGCTGGTGTTATGCAAATAATTCTCGACAAAACGATTTCGGTTATAGGTTAACGCCTCAATCTTACGGCTA